>JAEXGM010000098.1 GCA_023450835.1 Bacillota bacterium
TATTATTGTGGATGCCATGGATATAAGGTAAGCAACCGTTATCTCTCTATGCCTTCTCTCAGGACTCGTATATATGGCTTACAATTATATAAATATAACATTGCCGGTATACTCCATTGGGGCTACAATTTCTACAATACCCAGTATTCCTTGGCCCACATAAACCCCTATGAAATAACGGATGCAGGCGGCAGTTTCCCATCCGGTGATTCCTTTCTTGTCTATCCCGGAGCAGACAGGCATCCTGAAGAGTCTATCCGTATGATGGTACATAGCGAAGCTCTTAATGACCTAAGAGCATGCCAGCTGTTGGAATCACTTACAAGCAGAGCTTTTGTTTTGGAACTTTTGGAAGGTGAACTTTCCGAACCCGTGACTTTCCATTGTTATCCTAAGTCAGATATGTACCTTCTTCAATTAAGGAACCGTATTAATAAGGAAATAAAAAAGAATAGCTTTGTGAGCAAATATTAGATAGAATAACCTCTTAATTATAGAATGCAGATTGAATGCAGAAAAGTCCCGGGCAATTGCCCCGGACTTTTCTGTATTCTGAGTCTGACTAAAAGTTCTTCTGCCAATTCTGCTAATTGAACTTGAGATATATTTTATATGCTCTTATTTTTCTTAACGTCTTTCTATTTGGCACTTCCAAAATATTTTAGTATCTCCAGCAAATCATTGACCGATTTAATTGATACTTTAAGTTTAAATCTGATACTATCTAAAACTTCAAAATCATTTATCGTAATCGATTCAGGAAGCGAAACAGGGACTGTTATACCGGAATTAGTTGTGTCTACCTTTTCTGATTTTTCATTTACCATTTTTAATATAAAGCTTTTTAAAACCGGCAGCCGGCCAATATAGGCTTTGTCAATATTAATATTAACCTTATTATCCGTTACATTAATATCCGTCTTCAATATTACCTGCGTTTGTATAGATGAAAATAACTTCAGGTCCGCATAAAAAATAGCATTACTGCCATTGATTACGCAATGCAGCCCATCAATCTTCCTATTTTTCAACTTATCGGCGTTTCCTGAAATAATATCATTGATATCTTGTTCTGATAAATCAAACTGGAAATCTTTCTCCCCACTGAACATCTTATCAACAATGGAATCTATCATCTCTCTTTTGAGTATTTCTTTGAAGGATGTACTATTGGCTTCAGTAGTACTGAATTTTCTAACCGGCTGTATACAAAAAAGAAATCCGATGACAAGTAATATCAAAATTAATATTAAAATAAACGGTTTATTAAATTTATTTCTGCTCATTATTTTGCTGCTCACAATCATTAATTTAAGTGTATTTGGCTAAATATAAGATAAAGTATACTAGTAATATGAAATAGTTTCAACTGGCAGATTAAAATCTTTATCCCTCAAACACTTTTCTATAAAAATAAAATTGCCAGCAGAATGTCTCTTCCATTGGCAATTTTATGATTAGCAGTCTTCTTTATTCTCCGCTTACACTAAAGCCGATTCATAAATACAGTAAATCGGCTTTTCAGATATTTTGCTGCGGGTTATCAATTATTACTTTACTTTTCTATAAAACAAATCTCAATCTATATTATTTCGCTTTCTCCGCATAAGTTGTGGTTACCAGCTTATCATAGGGCGCTCTCGTAGTTATAACGCCGCCGTCCTCCAGAATGTCCTGCAGCAGGTTGAAGCTGTCTTCCTCCAGTACAGTGTTATCCTTCCAGGTCTGCTGGTCATAATATCTCTTTACGATGGTAGTAAGGGTATCCTTATCTGTTTCTTTAAACTGCGGTTGAATTGTCTTTGCAATCTCCTCCGGCGTATGTGAATTCACATAGTCGAGGCCTTTCTGAACAGCATTGGTGAATTTCTGTATTATATCGGGATGCTTCTCAATATAGCTCTTCTTGGCAGAATATACGGTATAAGGAACTTTTCCGCTCTCCACGCCAAGAGATGTGGCTACCTTACCGGTACCTTCCTTCTCTAAAGCCGTTGCAGCGGGTTCAAACTCGATGGTATAATCTCCGGTTCCTGCGGCAAAGGCCTGTGCTGTCAATCCAAAATCAATATTCTGAACAATATTAAGATCCGTCTTGGGATCGATTCCGTTCTTTTTCAGAATATATTCAAATACCATTTCCGGCATTCCGCCTGCTCTTCCGCCAATAACGGTCTTACCTCTTAGATTATCCCAGGCAAAGGTTTCATTCTTATCCTTTGTTACTAAGAAGTTCCCCGCACGCTGGGTTAACTGGGCAAAGTTCACGACATAATCTTCTTTTCCTTCATTATATACGTAAACCGTTGCTTCCGGACCCATAAAACCGATATCTGCATCTCCGCTGAGGACAGCAGTCATCGTCTTATCGGCTCCAAGTCCATTTACCAAGGAAACATCCAGTCCTTCATCTTTAAAATAACCCAGTTCAATTGCTGCATATTGAGGAGCATAGAAAATGGAATGTGCTACTTCGTTTAACTGTACCTTTGTCAGGCTGCCATCACTCTTAGTACAGCTGGGTAAAAATACCGCTACAAGCAGAATGACTGCCAGTACTGCGATTCCCCTTCTCTTCATTGCATTTCTCCTTGTAACTTAAGCTTACAATATGTATATTTTTTCGGGAAGGATTTTGTGCATGTCCGATTCATATTTTACTGATAAACTCGGCATATTGATTTCCCTTGCTACCAGTAATTAAAATCTTGCCATATTTGCTGTTCAGGCTGAACTTATGCTCAAGAAAAGACTACATTATTCAAAAGAGAATACCTATCTTACTTTTATGTTAAAATTTTTACATCTATAATATTTTGAAGAGTGATAAATATATGTAAGACAATTAATGCATCAATTATTTAAAAACAAAAGGATACCTAAGCTTTTATCAAAAACTAGGTATCCTTAAACATTAAGGAAAAAGTAATAGCATTTTTATAACTATTTACTTTTGACTGTTTATATCATTTCTTTTTCTACTTTTATTGTTCGAATAATTAAGTATTGCGACAATAAACAATGCTCCCACCGTAAAACATGGTAGAATTATCAAAAAAACTAAAAAGTTTAGATTAACCCTTGGAATTAAACCTAAAATATATCCAATTAAGGCACATATCTCCAATATAAGAATTGACATAAAGAAAGCAATCCATGATTTGTATTTTTTTTCATGTTTATCCATTATAGTTTGGCCCCCTTTCATGTCAATATAACTATATAATGAACAATTAAAAACATTACTATTTATGCTTATTTTTCTAATGCCACTTAAGACTCTTTTTTAATATAAATACTATTAGTCTGATACTTCAACTGTATAAGATATAGTATTATTATATCTTATACAGTATCAACTAGTTCGATTTATATTTGAGTACCATATCCTTTGATTACATCATAAATATTAGCAGCTTTATCAAAATCTGTTTTTGCACCAGCTAGTTCTTTTAACGCTACTGTTACCGATGCTAATGTACCTGATAAACCCAACCCAATTAATGCAACAAGAACAGCTTCCGGCGCCAAAAGCAAAAATAATCCTCCCGCTCCAGCAAGTGCGATTACTGCAGCTACTGCTTCTGCACCAATAGCGGCATTGGCATTAGAGTAATGTGCATTAGAGCTGTCAATATTCTCCTTTTTATAGTTGTGTCTGAATTTAGTATATATAATTGTTTTTACACTAGTGTAATAGTCATTATACTCTTAACGAAATTACATGTCAACTTATTACTATTATGGTATATTTTTCCCATTAACTATATGTATTAAGCAGAATGTACTCTGATATTATTAACATCTGTGAGGATAAAGGCTTTTTGAATGGCCTTTTTCGAGAAGGATTTTGTGCATGTCCGGTTCATATTTTCATTATTACAGGTAAAGCACTCTGTATCGATAGATGTATCTGCAATAAAAAGAGATATTGCAGTAAATGTTCACTTTACAATATCTCTTCTATTAATATCTTTTTTGAATTATACCATACTTGCCAGTTGTATCTCATGAATTTTTTTGTTATTTTTTATTTAAATCTTTCATTTCACCTTTCAGCATAATCAATAATACATCACGCCATATTTCCACGTCGGTATTGTATTCACTGTCTTTTCTCATATACGGGTCATCTGATGTTTCTGTATATTCCGCCAATTCACCGTCTTCAGTAGTTGAAAACTCTAAAAATCTTTCCGAACCATCTTTATAAACAAATGTAAGGCTAATTCCACTATCGCTTGAACCAGTTATTTTTTCGGCTTCTGACTTATCTTTCGCATCAGTATCATACTCAGTATATTCAATACTCTCAAGTAATTTCATAAGTTCACTTATTTGATTTTCAGTGTTTAATGTATACCGGATATCAATACGCATAGTTATTACGGATTCTATCTCTTCAATATCGTTAAATAAATTATTAATATCAGATTTAGATTCTTCTGTGTGATTTTTATTAGCATCTTCTATTCCTGTTTTCTTGCTGCAAGCTAATAAGCTCATCATAACTAATACACAACATAAGGATATTAATAATTTTTTCATATATACCTCCGGATTAATTTATGTACCACATATCATAATTAGGGTAATAGGTTGAAGAAGCATTAATTGCTATATTATTTGATTCCAAAGTATCATTCACATAAAAAACGGAATGCAAAGTTGGTATTTTTATAAGAGGGCTATTTTTTAGTTGTCAGAGCTTTTATAAGAAAATAGAATCTTAAGCGTCATATTCTCATTTCTGCTCTTCGTTCTTAATCCAAATCTGTATGCTTCTTTCTTCTCCCCATAATGGTTCTCCACAGAAAATTCCTCCAGGAAATAATCCAAAATATTATTCTCATAGGATAAAATCAGCTTTTCTTTTTCTCCTGATATGGCAAGCTTTCCGTCTTCTAAAAGTATAGGACGGATATAGGTCACAAAACTTTCTTCCAACTCAACTGCCTTAGCTGCTCTTATCGTATCTGTTAAAAGAATACAGCCCTTATCCATCTCCGATCTTACGGTACGTTTCAGACTTATCAATTCCGGCACAGGATACAGCTTCCCAAGTTCCAGGGTGATTTCAGCGGTATCTCCATTCAGCACCACCTGCTCCACTTTACATTCTTCTGCTGTTGAAATCTGTTCCTTTCCCTGAATAAGAGGCAGATTATGATAACGCGACCTGGTATGTACATGCTCGTAGCGTTTCTCACCGAAATAATCCGCCGTATACCTGCCTGCTCCCAGATCAGCCAGCAACAGTTCTCCCTCTACGGCAAATAGAAAACTGCCGGTATCATTATGATTGTGCTGTTCCAGGTTATTCCCTCCCTTAACGGCAAAAAAATAACCCTTCTGCCTTTGGAGAAGCCACTGTCGATCTTTAAGATAAACTGCTTCTCTCTGAAGTTCTGTATGAAATATCCGGCTGTCCGTCCACCACAAATCCCGGCTGATATGAGCGAAGCGGAAGCAATGGTCAAAGTCAAAGGATGTAATCTGCGTACAGGCAGGCATATTTACCCCATATTCCTGCTGCAGATAGGATAATAACCCTGTAGGAAGAAGTGTTCTCTCCGGTACATCCGAAAATGGGACAAAGGAAAACTCACTCATCTGAACAGCACCTGGAAATTCCGCCAATTTTCTCAGCTTCTCCATCTCTTTCTCATCTATATGAAATTCTGCATCCAATTCTTTGCGCATGGCAATATAGTAAGTGTAATAACCAAATCCGTAGACCCAGTAACCAATTCCCTCTTCACAAGCTCCATCCTCACCAAAGCTATTCAGGTAATGCACCAGGCTCCTGTCTACTTTCGTAAGAAGCTGTTCTTTCCGCTCCCCCTGTTCTAATAATAATGCCGCCATACCGATACAACCGCAGCACACAGCACACCAGTTGCTTGGCACCGTCTCCCACCACCAGCTCTTCGTGAGAAAGGGTTCAAAAATACGTTCTGTAATCTGCCTTCTTATATGTCCCTGTAAAAACGGATGGATAATATCCGAGTGTATGGTTAGAATCTCAGCAAGGGTATCCGCTGTTTCCGCAGCAAACAAATCTATCTGAAACCCAGGGTTTTCAAGAAATCCCCCCTTATCCTGAGGCAGGTGGGCTGCAACGCACCAGGAGAATTCATTAGTCACCGACCACAGAAGCTCCTGAAAGTAATTCAGTACTTCTTCCTCTCTTTCTTCTGTCTTCCGGTGATATTGCAGATATAAACCAAAGGCTGCCAACTGCTTTCTTCTCTCAAAATAAACCGCCTCTGATTCCGCTCTGCTCCCCTGCTCAATGAATTTCTGATAATCAGAAAAGAGGGGCTGCGGAATACTTCTGCCTGCCGCCTGCTTTACATATTGATCAATTTGCTTTCTTAAACTGAGAGTATCCTTACTGCTTTCCCATCCCTGTCTTTCCATTGCCATACACCTGCCTTGTACTTATTCCTTCCTCATTGTATTCTTACCAACGGAATTCTGATTTTAACGGACGTTCCAATATTTTTCCTCGATTCAATAGAAACTCCGTATTCCTTGCCAAATATGATTTTAATACGTTGATTGACATTATATATACCGATATGGTCTTCTGACAGGCTGGACCTGTCATTTAACTTCTGATTTATCTCCGATACCAGAACCGAATCCATTCCGACACCATTATCACTTACCCTAAGTACAATCTCCTCTTCATAAGACAGGACCTGAATCTTTAGCAATCCTCCCTTACCTTTTGGCTTGATGCCATGATATACCGCATTCTCGATGATTGGCTGCAGACATATTTTGATAATGGAGTATTGTTTCACTCCTTCATCAATTTCCCATATGGATTCGAAGACATCACCATACCTCAGGGCAAGAATATCCAGGTAGTTCCTGGTGTTTTCAATTTCCTGCCCAATGGAAATAATATAGTCTCCCATATAGACATTATTACGGAACAGTCTCGCCAGGCTGTTGACTGCCTTCGATACCTTATTGTCACTCTTACTCAAATCAAAGGCCATCCAGTTGATTGTCTCCAGCGTATTATATAGAAAATGCGGGTTAATCTGGGACTGAAGCATGGCGAATTGGGACTGCTCTAACATTTTCAATTTACTGTCCAGCTCATCTTTCATTTTTTCATTGGTCTGTATCTGCTTCAAAATAGTACTGATAATATATCTGAGTTCGTTCAGTCTGGCATTCCTGGAATCACCATGGGTACTAAACCGTTCCGGCTCCTCTAATACCGCGATGATTTCCGCCACCGGCTTATAGCTGCGGATTGCAGTAAAAAATGCAAATACAAGGCTTAATATTACTAACAGAATACTCAGTATCATGATTTGCAGCTTCAATTGGTCCAGCTTATTCTGGTAAAGCAGCATGGAAGTCCGGCTGATATAGGTAAATCCGAACTTAGCAGAAGGAATAACTGATACTACTGAATTCACTCCGTCAATATTTTTAATAACAGAACCGGAACTGTCACTTTTCAAGATAGAATTTAAGTAAGAGGTATCCTTTGCCGCACTTCCGAACAAATCTTCATTGCTGGACATAATGACCTTACCGCTATTATTAATCAAATAAAAATCACTCTGATTCTGATATTTCTCCGTGGTGATAATATTATGGAGCTTCTCGCTGTTGATATTTAAAACAACCGCTCCCCTTTTTACCTTATCAATAAAAATAGGCTTAATAATGGATATAAGTCTTGGGTAGTTGCCGTTCTTTAACCTGGGTATAGTGCTGCCGGAAACATCCTCAAGGCTGTTATATTCCTCCATCCAGGAAATATCCTTCAACTCCTTGATTGGGCTTTTTCTTTCTCCGATATATACGGATTGGTTGTATTCGGAATAGACATAAATGGAATCAATATATTTATAAATCAGGGGAAGTGCTCTTACCAGCTGGGTAAATTCCCTCATGGATTTACTGTTTATATTGGTAAACCAGTCATTTACCATAAACATCTGAACATTGTCGTTATAAGAGATGTACGTACACAGCATATCACAATCGCTTAGTATGCTGTCTGAAATATCTCTTACTCCATAAAGCAAAGAATTGTTCTCCATTATAATTTCTTCTTTTGCCACATGCTCCATGTTCCTGTAGTACAAATCGCTGAGTATAAAAAAAGGGATGGAAAACATAATAAAAACCAGCAAAAACGTCCGGATGAACATGCTGTTAAATTTGAAGTTTTTAATATATGACCAGGTGTTGTTTTTTTTCTTCACGCTTGCTGCCATGCCTTCCTTCATACACGGGACTATGCCGAGGTCTTTTCAGGCACAAACTTGTATGTGAATTATACATTTCAATAATTTAAACTAATCCACATGCATATCGCAAACCCGCCAGCAGACTGTATGACACTCTATATTACAGTTCCTGTTCCTACCTGCTGCTGATAAACCGGCGTGCGTAATCCTTCGGTGTGTAATTATAATATTCCTTGAAAATCCTCGCAAAATAACTGGGGTCATGGTACCCGCAGGCTTCACTGATTTCTGTTACTTTCTTGTTCTTTTGAAGCAGTTTTACTGCCTGCTCCATACGAATTCTCAGCAGATAATTACTAAAGGTCTCACCTGTCTGCTTTTTAAAGAACCGGCTGAAATATACCGTACTAAAGAACATTTTATCGGCAACATCCTGTAAGGAGATATCTTCCTGTAAATGCTCCTGAATATAATCCTTGATATCCTGCAGCAGAAATACATTTGGCGCTTCCTCTTCTACTAACAGCAGGTGGAATATCTTCTCAAGGATATCAAGAGCACTTATCTTTATCTCTTTCACCTCTTCCAGAGATAACAGCTGCCCTAGATTAAATTTTTCGGCATTCAGCTGAATTTTCAAATACAGATTGAACTTATCAAAAATGATTTCAAACAAGTCATAAACATATTGATTTATTTTTGAAACCGGATAATCTTTGACATCCTCAAAAACAGACAGAAGGATATCCTGTGCTTCCATTCTTTTATTGGATAAAATATTAGAATAAAGCAGTTTGATTTTATCCATGAACAATACCTGGTCTTTTCTGGTTCTGCTCTGTTCCAGCTCCGTTTTCATTTTTATCAGTACATCCTTAAATTCCGTAAAATCTGTAGGCTTTAAGATGTAATATTTGACTCCGTATTGTATGGCGGATCTGGCATATTCAAATTCTCTGTAGCCGCTTAATAAAATCACTTTTACGGCAGGTTTATTTTCAAATATATATTTCGCAAGCTCAATACCGGTTACATGGGGCATCTTAATATCCGATATGACTAAATCAACGTCATTCGCTTTTAAAAATTCCACTGCTTCTGCCCCGTCACTAAAGCTGTGTATGACTTCAAAATCTTCTATTTCAGAATTAATAAAATTCGTAATCCCACTACGTATTACCAGTTCGTCATCTACTACAATTACCCGATACATACCTCATCTCCTCATAGAGAGCTGATTATAGTTTTATAATCTACTATAAATACTATAGCACACTGAAAAATACAAGTAAACCTTATGCCGGAGGTCACCTTATACTTCTACTGTGAATTCTTTTCTTCCTTCTATATGCTCTACAAAAACTTTCCTGTCTCTGTTCTTTATGGTAATGTGATATTTACAGTCCCGAAAGACTCTCTCTATCCGGATGTTCTCCCACTCTTTCGGTATACAGGGCGCAATCTCAAGGCCTTCCCACCTTGCTCTGATTCCTAATATATACTGAGTAGCCGCCAGATACATCCAGGCTGCTGTTCCGGTAAGCCAGGAAACATTGGCCAGGCCGAATTTGTCACTCTCCGGTCCGAAGATGTTGGAGGCATACACATAGGGTTCCGCCTTATACCGGAATTCCCCTGCCTTAGACTGAACCACCATCGGTAAGAGCTGATGGTAGTATTGATATGCCAAATCTCTCCTTCCTAACATACATTCCGCAATAATAGCCCAGGTATTTGCATGGCAGAAGATGCTGCCGTTCTCCCCGCAGCCTTTGTTATAATAGGTGAGGGGGTCCTCTTTCGAAGGATAATCCTTCATAGCCGGATGTATTTTCTTAATGCCATATTCCGTGTTCAGGTACTTTTTCACACTATCCATTGCCTGAATCTGTTTGGCTGGGTCACCCATTCCGCTGATAACTGCCCAGCTCTGGGTATTCAGCCAGATTTTTGCCTGCTCCTCGGCCTCTGAGCCGATAAAGGTTCCGTCATCGGTAATACAGCGCCTGAACCATTGACCATCCCAGGCCACGGAATTAACCAGCTCCTTTTGTTCTTCGTATGTCCTGCGATATTCCGACGCCTCTTCTCCCATAAGTTCAGCCATATAAGACATCATATTTAAGACAGTACCAAACTGCATGGAGGTCCAGATACTCTCACCCTTTCCTTGTCTGCATACTTTATACAGCATATCATTCCAATCCGAGGAAAGCATTAAGGGAAATCCCCTCTCCCCAAGATGCTGTTTCGTAAATTCAATAGACCTTTTGATATGCTCCCAGACCGTACCGTTCTCTCCGCCGTCATAGTAGGGTAGTTTTGCAAACAGATAATCCAGCTTCCCCTCTTCCATCACAATATGGTATACATCCATCACCAGCCAGAGGTGATTATCCGAATGAATACGCTTTACCGGTTCCCAGCCCTCCGTCGGAAAAAAATAATGGTTGCAGTGACCGTCCTGATACTGCTGGGTAAACAACAGATTCAATTTCTCCTTTGCCCGCTCCAGGTCAAAAGGTATCATGGCCAGGATGTCCTGGGCCGTGTCTCTGACACCGACGCCGCGAAAAGTTCCGGTGGCATAATAACTGATATTGCGGGAAAACTGAAAATTCCGTTCCATCTGATAGGGATTCCAGATATTAATCATCGTTTCCGCTTCCTTATCCGGAAGCTCACACTGAAACTTCTCTAAAAATCCATCCCATTCCCGCTTAAGTGCCTGCATAGATTGGGATACAAAATTCTTCTGCCTGCAATTTCTGACGGAATCAAGAATATCTTTTTCTGTCAGGGCAGTTCCAAGGAAAATAGTAAGCTCTTTCTCTTCTCCAGCCTTTAAGTCCACCGTAATCTGAAAGGCAAAACAGGGATCTCCTCCAAATAAAGTGGAGTTTGAGCAGGCATTTTCCTCCACCCTTATGGGGTTTTCTTCACTCCGGTAGCTTCCGATGAATTCATCACGGTCACAGTCAAAGCCGCTTATTGCAGTATCACAGGCAAAGTATACATAAGGTGTTTCTTCCGGTTTTGGCTGGTCTTCTACCCCATAGCGGTATACCAGAATATCCTCCAGATTATATACCGAAAGCTGATGCTTGTTATAGCACTGCCACTGAAGTTCTCTCATAAATTCCATCATACCAAGCTCAACATAAGGAAAAACCGTTATTTTCTTATCCTCCCCGGATTTGAATTTTAAGTTCCAGATGAGTGCATTTTCATATCTGCCTACCAGATAGGTCGCCGTCACCTCCAGCCCATTCTTACTTGCCTCGTAGCGTGTATAACCCATACCATGAGAAGCCTTCCACTGTTCCGGCTTTTTCTGACAGGGTTCACTGGTGGGGCACCAGATATCCTGATTATCCTTTATATAGGTATAGAAACCGCTTCTATCCGTAGGCAGATGAAAGAACCGGTAATGGTTAATCCGCCAGATCTGAGGCGATCTGTAGAAGGCTACGCCGCCCCCTGCCTGGGATATCATAGTATGAAAGGTGCCGTTGGACAGGTAATTCATCCAGGGTGTAGGCGTGTTATACCGGTCGATTGTGATTTCTTTTCTATCCTTATGAAAATGATACATCCGGGTCTCCTTTAACGCAGCGCAGCCATTCCCTTGCTATTAATTCATTGCCGGCCATGGTTAAATGAATTCCGTCCGATGACCAATAGTTTGCCGGTGCAACTTCAAGTGCCCGCTCAAATACCTTACCAAAGGGAACGAAGATTGCCTGATATTTTTCTGCCAGGGATTTCACAATGGCTCTTCTCTCCAGCATATGTCCATTCCACACATCCCAGTTTTCAATAATATCCGCAGAATTTTTGGCTTCGTTTATATCCATCTTTAATAAAAAGGGCTCACATAACACTATCTTTGCCTGAGGCCTTGCCTCTTTGACCTCATATAACATTCTGTCATAGACAAATTCAAACTTTTCGGCATCCGCTCCCATATTCAGTCTCAAGGCATAGCCGATATCATTGATACCACATAAAAGACTTAAGATATCAAACTCAATATTTAAGGTATCCTCAATCCACCTGCCGTATAAATCCGAAATCCGGTTGCCGGCAATAGCGGTATTCCTTATGTTAATTCCCGGATAATCACACAAAAGGCTTGCCCCGATGAACTGAACATAACCATCTCCCAATATCCGGTTCTTATCTTTTCCTTCACGGTCCCGATTGGCATCGGTTATAGAGTCTCCCTGAAATAATATTGTTGCCATATGTATTTACCTTCTTTCTATTTTTCTCTGTGATTTATTGTGTCTGAGGTTATTACCACATTAGCGAACATGTGGGCGCTTGCAGCCGGTGTTACCGAATGAAACAGGGTATATGGGTATCTGTACTTTGAGACCTCCTTAAGGTTCGCTTCTATTTCCATCCAGAAATGCTTTGTTTCTGTATTAAGTCCAAGTTCTGTCAGAGGAATGGAAACCGTCCCATCTCCGCCACCCCGCAGGAGAGTTTTCTTGATTTCTTTTACTTTAGGCTCATTCTTAAATACCAGGGTTATCTCCAGCGGGCAGCGTAACTGGGGTGCCAGCTCCAATTCTTGTTTTCCGCTTATTACAGCGGGCACAACTCCAAAATCCGTCTCTTCCACGGAAAATATCACTTCCTCTTCCTGTCTGTCCACAGGCAGTGCCGTATACAAAATAAGAGAATTGTCTTCCTCCTTTAAGATATCAGACTGCAAAATAAGTTTACCCTTACTGACTGCGGCCTTTAACCCTTTGGTTCTGATATTATAGTAATTGACAAATTCCAGTTCAGGGGCCTCCTCCACTTCTATCCCTTCACAGAGCACCCAATCAAGCTGCAGGAACTTCCAGGCATAGCTGATATTTACATCAAGAGATTGGATTGCCATTACATATTTACCGGGAGGTAAGCTGACATCATAATCAAAGTACTTCCTCTCACCTGCTTTTATGGTAAAGTTCTCTGCCTCCCGCTTATACTCCCCTGTGTGAGCAGGAGAAATCTGAAGCCAAAATGCTGTCGTCTGGTCAACCTCCCCTGTGTTTTTTATATGTACCCGGACTCTGCCCCTGTAACAGCCGTTGCCAGTCAGAGCAAAGTCTTCCGGTATTTCTATTCCGGTCTCCAAAAGGTTCATTCTTTCTGCTTTTTCTTCCGTGCGGAATACCACATTCTCCACATATTCCATCACTGAGAGCCCGCAGTCTCTTGCACTGGCGGCAGTTTTTCCAAGAATATTGATATTCTCAAAGGTTATATTACGGATAGCCGACTCTTCACTTAACCCCTGTAATCTGGAGCGGGACAGGAGCAGATCTGCACCGGGATTTCCGATATATTGAATGTTCTTAAAATAGATATCCTTTATGTTTCCTTTTTCCTTGTCCCTGTTCCAAAAGGAATCCCGAATTCGAATATCAAAGAGCTGTGCCCCCGGCGTATTTTCAATCCGGATGTTTTCAAAATGAATATCCGAAATCTCGGCCCGGTCTCCGTGATGGATTCCCATTAAGGGATAGCCGGTGGGGGAATGAATAATATCAATATTTTCAAACCGGACATTACTTACTTTTTCGGCCCGCAGTTCAACGCCGACCTCCATCGGTCTGGCAAAATCATTCCAGAGGATGGAGTCTTTAAAGGTAATATTCTGGGCATTACCGGTGTTAAATGCCTTTACCACCAGTGAATCATCCCATACTCTTGTAAAGACCTTCTGCACGAGTACATTCCTGGAGCCGCAGATATCAATTCCATCGGAATTCCCCCTGCAGCCTAAGATTTTCACATTGTCAATGGTGACCTCCTCACAGCCAAAGATTCGTAAACTCCAGTCATTACTGTCAGTAATCGTGATATCCTTAATACATACCTCTTTGCAGTACATGACATCCACGCAGCGGTGATAGACATTTCTCACTTCCAGAGGATATTTTTCCATACTGATGGTTCCATAGCCGCAGATGGTAACATTGCTGCAATGGTCCAGGTCGATTTTGCCATTTAGAAAAGCTCCTTCTTCCAGATATACAATGGTGTTATCCTTATTTATAGTAAGGATATCCACGGTATGGACTCCACGCTTAAAATACATCACATTTTCAGCATATTTATCAAACTCCTCATATTGCAAGGTCTCTGCGAATACCAGCAGATTATTATAATAGCTGCCATTTATTTCAACAGAGAACTTCGCTGCCTTCTCCAGATGGATTATTATTTCATGTTCCCGGTATGTAAATTCCACCCCTAAGCTAAGAGGACGTATGATGACATCTTTTAATAAAGCCTCTGATTCAATGCGTATATTTGCCGGCTGGCTCATCTGGAAGCTGGTATACTCCATATCCTGTACTTCATTATATGGCATGGGGTATACCCTGGCTGTGCAGATAGCGGTGCTTTCTCCGTTTACATAAACCTTGTAATTCATACCTCTGTCCTTCTTTCTCTGTTTGCTTCGCTGCCCTTCCAAACTTTCCGGAACCAACTTCCGGATATTCTTGTCCGTACAAAATAAATTCTAGAACTCAAATACTATCATCTGATGCAGATTCACTTCCGGAACCTCCATATGAATCATTCCATCTTTCACCTGATATTCCAGGTCAACGCCCTGAGGCGCAAGATATACTCTCTTTATCTGTTCTTTTACTCTTAGCTGGACCTGTGTGTTAAAAACAGGCTGTATGTCTTCAATCACTTCTGTGTTTAATCCACGTTTTACGGGAACCCCATACAATAGATGCACAATATAACGGCTTTTCTGCTTTGTTACCGTTGCTATTCCCTGGGCGGGAAGTGAGGTTCTTAAGGTCAACCTGTCTTTTAGCAGCTCATTGACGGCATACTGAATTATGCGTTTTAAAATCAGGCTTCCTTTTGTGGCATAATCCTGAAATACCTCCCAGGAAATATAAATCCCGTCCTTTCCTTTCACCATTCCGGGGCCGGCTTTTTCGTTTTTACAGGGAGTGTGCATATGGGAGCAAAAGGCACCGGCAGAACGGTTGAAATATGGATTCTCTCTGCTTCCAAGCTCTTCGCCCGACACATTTTTGATACTGTACCCTTTAGAATACATCACAAAGGCAGTATTATCCCAATCGGGCAGCGGAAACAAAGGTCTGAAATAATCCGGGCAATATGGATTATCCCCCAGAAAATCCACGCCAAAATCCAGCATGAACTTATGTTTATCTCTGTCCAGGCCTGACTTTCCTGTTGCCAGAATCCTTCCGCCCTTCTCAAGGTATTTCTTAAGTTTGTTCCTGCTTTCCTCCTCCAGCAAAATAACATCAGGCAGCAGAATTAATGAATACTTCTCAAAATCCTCCTGGGTATCTATTACATGAAACAGATAATGCCCCTCCAGCAATATCCGTACCGCACCGACATCAGCTCTTTGAACTGCTTCTAAGGCAGTATCCTTAAAAGCACCGCTCTTTTCCCAGACAGCCTCCGCCGAAAGTACTCCGATATCTGCTATATTCTGTGCTTCGTAAAGCCACGGCTCCTTTTCCTCTATTTCTTTGTATGCCGGGCTGATTAAAGAATAGGTGGCCATATCCATCTCTCCTGACGGGTGCAGCTGGTCTCCGATGGAAACTCCCGCTCCGTTTGCCGCCGACAGTGCCGCTTCATAACGAAGGGCATTGGGATGCTTATATCCGCCAAACTCTCCCCAGGATAAATGGAACTTCCCGGTCATCCCCAGATACTCCATCCCCAGCGTTCTGGCATATGCTGCGGACAAGGGAAAATGGTCATAGCCCCATCCCCCGGTAGGCAGGCTCTCCAGTTCCAGATGGGTATTCATACTTGCCAAGTCTCTCCTGCCCCGCCTGATGTGTCCGCCATTATGAAATACCGGGAGGCCTGGTCTGATGCCGTCGATTGTCTCCCTTACTCTTCTTGTATAATTAGAATACACACTTTCTGCCAGGGACATCACCTCTTCTTTCTTAAAAGGATCCATCCCCCTTCTCTCCATAGTCTCTCTGCAATATTTACAATAGCAGGGCTGAACCCCAACGATATCAAGAAAGATTCCGTCCGCCTCATAATTTTCTAAAACCTCCTGAATCTGGCTTAACAGCTCCTCCAGATATGGGGAATTGATACACAGCTTATGATACCCCGGCTCCAGAAAGGTCTTCGTCCATAGCATGGAGTCGTCCTTCTCTCTCACCACCCACTCTGGATGCCTGCGGGCAGTCTTTTCATCAAAACCGGCCGACAGGTACACCGGTGTCTTTACACCAATCTCATGAGCTGCTTTTATTTGTTCGCCCAATAAATCAAATTTCAGATTTGGGTGCCTCTCATTCACTCCGGAAGGATGATAAGACCATCCGTGATGACATTTAGAAAACAGGGTGACAGAATTGACATGACCTTTTATCAATGCCTTCTGAAATTGTTCCTTTTCAAAGGCTTCGCCGATTCCCTCTATTTTTTCGCTGGTATGAAAGTCCAGATGGACTTGTCTGTAATTCATATATTTTCTCCTTTAAGACCCCCAGGATGCCGTCAATAGAAACCTCCCTAAAGGGAAACTTCTTCTATGCCATTAAGGCTGGCTTTACTTACCTTAACAGCATAGAAGAAGCATGTATGCATCGTTTATTTCGATGCGCGCCATTCATCAATCTGGCGTTTTATTTCTTTCACGATTTTATCATCGCCTGCTTTGACCAGCTTATCAACAAAATCCTTGTACAGTGCTTCGGCATCCGGAGCGGCTCCCGAACTTAAAGTGGTCTTATACTCACCTACTACGGCGTTAACCTGTGCAAGCTCGGTCTTAATGGGGTCAGTATCCAGAGTAAAGCCCTTAAGCTTCGAAGGTGCCGCATCTGCATTTACTTTTTTGATAAAATCACTTTGCAGCGTAAGGGGTTTATCCTTCATGTAGATTTCAAAGCCGTTAAATATATTGCCTATAGCCCAGTTATACTGTCCGTAAGGGCTGTCAGCCGTCGGCTGTGATGAATAGCCGATTGGTTCAATTTCATGGTCATTGATTTTCGTGTAATGTTTTCCTTCGATGCCGTATACCATTAAATTGTACAAATCTTTCCCTTTTTCAGTATTCATTAATTCCAGTAACTGTATGGCTCTTTCCGGGTTTTTGGAATTAGAGGAGATTGCCATATTAGTGGCGGAAGCAGTATAAGGAATATAATGTGAGTTATCAAAAGGTATCTTTACATAAGCAGTTGAACCGGCTGCCTCACTGGTCGCTATTTCAGATTCGGTCGGATAATATCCCTGTCCTACAAGGTAATTTCCACCTCCGCGAACCTCATAGATATCCTGTGACACATTGTCTGCCGTCAATATATCCTTTCGGATGTAGCCTTTCTGGTACCAGTCGGAATATACCTTCACAAAGGTCTCATATTCCGGTGTTCTGTATAGATTAACAGGTGTATAATCATCGCTGTAAATATCGATTTTATAAGGATTTAAGATCCACTCATACCCTTTTTCCACATGATCGGCAAATCCGAAAACACCTTTGTTCAAATCTCCCCCGTCTTTAATCATTACAATGTATTTCTCGATTTCATCCCAGAGAGTCTGATCCATCTTTTGATGGGAGCTGAATAAGTCAGCCAGCTTTTCTACGTCAATCTTATCCTTGTATTTCTCATAGATTTTAATGGGAAATTGCAGGGTGGATACATAGGAAACCATCTGCTGCATGCAGGGTATACTGTAAAGCTTACCGTCTACCCTGGATTTATCCAAAATATTTTCCGGAATTTCCTCCAGCAGGGAAGGAGCATTTTTTGCTATCAGGTCATCCAGTTCCATGTAGGAACCCTTTCTGACCTCTGTCACATAAGGAATCATCCAGCCATGCCATACAATATCAACATTTTCCTGGGAAGCACTGATTAACTTCCACTTTTCCGCATAATCCGCAGAGGTTATCCCCTCAAACTTAACGGTAGTTCCCGGCAGATATTTCTGCAGCTCTTCATTGAATTTATCCCAAACCTCCTGGGCATCCTTTTGCTCCCCCGGGCTCATAAATACCCATTTTAACGTTACCGGCTCG
>JAEXGM010000121.1 GCA_023450835.1 Bacillota bacterium
GGAAGCATTCCATGCCATACCTGCCAAAGGTGGGTATCCCCTCTGTTAAAATCATTGGGTTTATCAAAAGGAGCACCGGAATTAGGCGAGCCCGGCCAATAAGGGGTTATTCCATCTTCTTTGTTTACCCAGTTCTTTAAGGTATCATGAAAGAACTTTCCATTGGCCTCTTTTAATCTCGCATTTATTTTTATAAGCATAGTCATTAACTCTATTTCATTGTTTCCGCACCACAAAGCCAGAGAAGCATGATGCTTAATTCTCTGTACATTATCTTTTACTTCCAATTCTACATTATCCAGGAAATCCTGATTATAGAAAGGATAGGGAAGACAGGCAAAGCCAAAATCCTGCCATACCAAGATTCCGTAACGGTCGCACAAATCATAGAAGGTATCGGATTCGTAATAGCCTCCTCCCCATACCCGGAGCATGTTCATGTTGGCATTTTTTGCACCTGCCATATAGAATTCCAGATCTTCTCTCGAAGTACGGGTTATAAAGGAATCACTTGGTATCCAGTCAGCCCCTTTCACAAAGATTGGGACTCCATTAATAAGAAATCGAAAGTTATTGCCGATGCTGTCCTTCTTTGTATCCAGTTCTATGGTCCGCAGACCGATCTTCATATGTTTATCATCCAGAAGCCTGTCACCGTCAAAGAGTTCGACAGCTACTCCGCACAACGGCTGGTCCCCAAGACCATTACACCACCAAAGCTCCGGATTCTCTATCTCTATATTTTGTACCCCGGCATTTCCCGAAAATCTTGACTCTACTACTTTCACTATACCGGAAGGATAATGGATGCTGGTCTTTAATAAGAAACCTGCTTCTTCTGATTTGTCAGATACTATCTTCTCTGCCTGCTGGCTGGCTTCTTCCGGTCGCTCATTATCTACTTCCACTTGTTCAGCAAAATCAGAATTTCTGCTTTTTAAAGTTTGACTAATGTTATTGCTTGTAAGGATGTCAGTACTAATATGTAATACTACACTCTCCGGTTTATGCTCCTGACTGATAGAGGTCTGCTTTATTCTTGCAGTGGTATAACCTTCTAATTCAATACTTCCGCTGATGCCAGCCGGCGGCAGCACAGGACCCCAATCCCAGCCAAAATGGCATTGAATCTTTCGAATATGGGATATTCCTTCAATTCCCATTCCTGTATTAAACTTAAGATTATCTTCCCTGTTCTTTTCCTCCAGATAGGGCAGCGGCGAGAAAAAGTGAATCTGTATATGGTTCCCTTCTTCTTTTAGGAGCTCTTTTACAGGGAAACGGTACGTTCTATGGACATTGTCCGTATTGGCAATAACCTTTCCATTCAACCTGACCTCTGCCAGTGTATCAAGTCCTGAAACAACAAGGTCTACACTATCATTGGCTAAAAGTCCTGAAGAGGAATCAAAAAACCTGGAATACTCATAATCCCTTTCTACGTATTCCATCATATCCTTCTCATTTTCACCCCAGAAAGGGTCCTTAATAACCCCATTTTCCATCATGTCAAGAAAATTACATCCCGGCAGATGTCCTGTAACATTGACGGCTTTTTTACTATCCGTAAGCTCCCAGGCCCCGGACAGACTTTGCTTTTGCATAACAATACCTCCTTTTTATGATAATACCCCAAAACATAACCATTATTTCTATAGTTTACCAGTTATTTTCGACAAATACAATAGATTTAGCTTGCTACATAATGGTATATATTGTATAATTTAAACATTATGATTTTTTCAATATTCATTACTCAAAGGAGTACATAAATGAAACGTGCAAAAAAAACAGTTCTCGCTGTTATCACTGCCATGACTCTGGCAATCTCACCCCTGCATATTGCAAACATGCCGACTGTCATGCAGGCTCAGGCAAAAACCACTTTAAAAACCCCTGCCATCAGCCAAACAACGTTAAAACTAGTAAAAGGTAAAAGTTCTACTTTATCCATTAAAGGAGCAAAAGGAACCGTAACCTGGAAAAGTTCCGCTCCTAAAATAGCCTCTGTAAGCAGCAAAGGTCTGGTTACCGGAAAAGCAGCCGGCACCGCCACCGTTACAGGGACGTATAAGAACCATAAATATAACTGCAAGGTAACGGTTACGCTGAAAACCGGAAGGCTGTCTGCCAGTGAAAATTCCATAACACTCAATCAATTAGGATATGTAACGGTAACAGTAAAGAATTCCGCTTCGGATGAACATGTTGATTCCAGGGTAGCTGATAAGAGTATTGCAGATTGTGCCTGGGATAACTGGGCAAGCGATTCTGATTCTTTAAAGTTGTATATCATTCCAAAAAAAGAAGGATCCACTACAATTACTATTACTTCTAAAAATGACTCAGATAAGCTTGTCCTTAAGGTAAAGGTGACTGGGGATGTAAGAACAACTCCTCCTACTGCTACTTCCATAGCAGAAAAATGTCTGCCTTCTGTAGTGCAGATAACAACGGATAAAGCACTTGGCACCGGTTTCTTCACTGAAAAGGGTGTTATCGTAACAAACTATCATGTCATAGAAGGCGCTTCACAAATTAAAGTAAAGCTTTATAATGGCCAGGAATATAACATTAATACCGTCCTGGGTTATGATAAGAATTATGATATTGCTCTTCTAAGCCTGCCGGGCAAAGGTACCCCTCTTGCTATAAGCCGTTTCGCACCTAAAACAGGTGATACAGCTTATGCCATCGGCAATCCTTTAGGGCTAGACAACACCTTCAGCAATGGTGCCATCTCCAATGCCTCAAGAATGTACGATGATGTAGAATACATTCAGACAACTGCTGCTATTTCATCCGGTAACAGTGGAGGGCCTCTATTAAATGCTTATGGTGAGGTAATTGGAATTAATACCATGCAATATGTTGATGGTCAAAATCTAAACTTTGCTCTT
Organism: Bacillota bacterium; assembly: GCA_023450835.1. Lineage (GTDB taxonomy): Bacteria > Bacillota > Clostridia > Lachnospirales > Lachnospiraceae > Anaerocolumna. The sequence continues at coordinate 2,901 of JAEXGM010000121.1, forward strand.
AACATTACACAAGTATTTGATGTTGATAGAAGTAATCCTATAGCAGTAAGCAGTATGCCTAGCATTGAGCCTGACACTTCAGACCTAATATTAGCAGAGGACACTACTAAGAGCGGGGAAATTTCCACTGCTCAGGAAATTTCCTCAGGTCAATTTGTCAATGGAAGCATTGATCCCACCGTAGATCGCACCGGAACAGACTATTACCGTATAATCCTGACAAAGAATTCTCGTATTACAGTGGTTTCTCTTTCTGATACGGGTTATTCTACGGATATAAATAACATGACAGTGAAGGTAATAGATGCAGCTGGAATGGTCAATGTCGATAGTGAAATTTATTATTATGAAGGTTCACCTTATTGGCTAATCTCAAAAGAACTTCCTGCTGGAACTTATTACATTAAGGTATCTACAGACCCAGGAAAGCTATATTTACCAATGCCGTATAATGTTTATTTTGAAATACCGGAAGAGTAAGATGTATCTAAAGGCGCTGTGTGAAGAGAGACACAGCGCCTTTTATTCATTGCATTTCTGGGGAGTTTTGTTTAAAAAACTAGTTCATATATTTGAAAAACTTCAACTATACATTATGAGTTGTACCACAACACCACTTGCCACTTTTCCACTATTACCTGCTACCGTACTTTGCCGCTCTCATAAAGCCCTACTGCTGTGCTACCAGAAAGTCCAAATTTTAAGCGTTTTGTAGATGCTGCTTTGGTAATGTAATAGCTTATAAGAAAATTTTTTTACGGATTAAAAAACTGTTTATACATCAATCAAAGGTTTAACTGCCCAAATAATATTTCTTACCCTAAAAAGGGAAAGGTCACATCAGCCGAAACTGTGTGACCTTAACAAGGTTAAGATCAATTTCTATGAACTTCAAAGCAAAAATATCCAAAAGCTAAATTTATGGCAGTGGTTATCTGTATTCCGTCATATTTTTCATCATTTCGTACACTATGTTCACCAACCGACGCATACAGTACAGTTTCCCTGCTAATGTAATTGGCTAATTTAAAAATGCATATAAAAATCGGAGATATTTCACAACCCGAAATTGCAGAATATCTCCAATTTTTTCCTTTCCCTAACTTAATCTTTTTAGGAACATACTAATACTTTTTAAGCTGTTCATAAATAAATAAGTCAAGGTTATTTAATAAACGATGTTCGTTCTCTTCTTGAGTATGCTCCGCAGCAATATAATTATCTTTGACAGGCATATATGATATGAAACTTTCCATATCTTCTGGATAATCAAAGTCCGCATATACCATATCCATCTTTTGAAACAACCTACTACTATTTACTTCACAATTTCTCAAGTTGACAACAATCGCAATACGAATTTTATTCTTTGCGATTTTCATTTTCTCTGCATCGTCAAGTCGTAGATAAGGTATTTTTTCAATGGTTTCCAGTACATCTAACTGACTCTTTGATTCCCATGATAACTCAAGTTCTTCGCCAGATACTTCTTCATTCCTCTCCATTTTTCTAAGAACAAACTCCCTAGCAAGTTGAAGGTCTAACAAATTTTCCTTAATTCCATAATAGACAACATACCAATCTAAAGATATTTTTATATTGTCAAAAATATCCATTCCATACATACTATTCCCTCCTATGGTCTTGCATTAGGTTTTCCCGTTATTCCTACTCCCTCGATAAATCTGCGATGAGTCACACCTTTTGTTGGATCGGGATCCACAATCCATTCAAATATTCCACTTTTACCATTTAGGGAGCCCTCAATTTGGTAAAGAGAACGATTCACGCCATCGCCACCCTTAAGTGTAAACTTTGTGGCATCCCCTGCATAATTATCTATGATATCATTAAATGCATGTAGAAAGTCATTTTTCAATGCACTTCCTGTCCTTGCATTATCTAATACAGGGTTTTTAATATCTATACGTCTGCCCGACCCCTCTAAAGCACCACCAGAATTAGAACCAGACGCAGCCACGCTTCCTGCTTCATCACCGGCTTTAGCACTTGTTTCAGCAACTTCATCTACTGTATTTTCGACCTTTGTAAGATTTTTTAAACCTTTTGCAAATCCTCCAATGGCTTTACCAATTCCAGACGCTATCAAGATACTACCAACAAGGTGTCCTACTGCATAGGATTGTGACTTCATCTTGACATCATTTTTTACTTCTTTATCAACATTGGTTCCAATGGTATTAAGAGCATCTAAAGGGTCATCAACTACCGTCTTAACAACTTTTACCGTAACAGCAACTGCCTTTTTAGGCGTAGTCTTAGCCACTGTCTTCACCGTCTTTACTATAGTTTCTCCTACATCTACTACAGCGTCAGCTACACCTTTTGTAAACTGTGACACTGGGGGACTATAGCTTCCTCCATCATTTACCATTGTATTTTTATAAGCCATATGGCCTGTTGGGTCCGTATAAATAATCGGATTGTTTTTACCATAACTATATAGGTTCAAGCTTAGTGGGTCATTTTTTTCTCCCGTATAGCTATCCTCTGAAATAAATCTGGCAATCGTACTATCATAATACCTTGCATTCAGATAATAAAGCTTTGTCTCTTCATCCCACTGATATCCTGCATAAGTAGTGGAATTGTCAGCCTGTCCTGTCTTACCTGTCAGATTTCCAAAGGCATCATAGTCATAAGTAGCAGCCAATCCGCCGTTTCCATCCAGCAGCCCGGTAACATCACCATGGGCATTGTACAGACAGTAATACTGCTCTGCCTTTTCACCCTGTACCCTTCTGGTAAGCAGGTTCGTACCATATACCTGGTAAGCAGTTTCACTTCCGCTTCCATCTGTCTCTAATACCACTTTATCTTTCTCATAGAGGTAACGGGTAATTTTTCCGTTGATAGTCTTCGCTACACGATAGCCCTGGGCATTATAAGCATAGGTACTGGTGGTATCCTTCTCCTTTAGCTGTGTCAGCTGGTTGAAGTGATTATAGGTATACAGGGTGATTTCCTCTGCTCCTGTTCCGCTCTCCGTACCCTTCTTGATGGTAAGTCCGAAGCCCGGCAGGTTGCTTCCCTGATTAATACTGCTTCCCGTGACCACTTTAGGGGTTCCTGTATCTGTCTGGCCTGCTCCTCCCTGCCCGGAGTTTGCTGAACCGGTTGCTGTCTCTGCTTTGCCGGTTACACGGCTTACCATGTTTCCATTACCGTCGTAGGTATAGGTGGTTTCTTTTCCATCCAAAGACAGAGTTGAGGTCAGACGGTTCCTGGCATCATAGGCATACTGGGTAAGACTGTATTTGTCTTCCTTCTCTTTTCTTTCTGCGATACGGTTCCCGGCCTTATCGTAGGTATAGGTGGTCTTTAGGCCACCCGGTTCGGTTACTGTCTTTAAACGGTTCAGGGCATCATAAGTAGATTCGGTCTTTCCCTTTGACTCGGTCTTACTTAACTGGTTTCCGGCTCCGTCATAGGCATAGCTGTAGGAAGAGATTGTATTCCCGCTGCTTCCTTTATTAATCAGGCTGACAACCTGGTTTTTCTTGTCATAAGTATATGACTGGGTAGTACCGTTCGGATAAAGAATGCTCTTCTTGGTTCCGTTCGGAGTGTAGGTATAGACGGTGGTCTCTCCTCCTGTCTTTACCTTCCACAGTCTTCCGGCCTTGTCATAAGTCTTTTCTATTACATTCCCCTTCGGGTCAGTGGTCTTCTCCTGGTAAGTTCCTGTCTCACTTCCCGGCAGGTCATAGGAGTAGGTGCTCTTTCCGATGAAAGGGACTGTCTTACTTACGGTACGGTTTAAAGTGTCATACTCTCTTACCGTAGTACCGGAAGCATCTTCTGTACTCAAAAGATTTCCGTTGGCATCATAGGTAGAAGTAATGATTTCTCCGTCTGCGTCTTCTTTGGTAGTCCTGCCGAAGATATCATAAGTATACGCGGTTATTACATGGTTCCTGTCGGTCTTTGCGGACAGTTTGCCGTCCGAATAGTAGGTGTAGCTTTCCTCACTGTCTTTCTTCTCCGAAGGGTCTGCCTTAGCCATTACCAGATTTCTGGCATTATAGCGGTAGGTGGTACGGTTTCCATTACCATCCGTCTGACTTAGAAGATTTCCAGCACTGTCGTAGGTATAGGCGGTTTCATTCCCAAGGGCATCTGTGACACCAAGCAGCCTGTTCGCTCCGTCATAGATATATCGGGTAGTGTTACCCATGCCATCAACCTGAGTAATCATATTTCCTCTGGTGTCATATTCCTTGGTGGAAAGATATCCTTCCCCATCCCGGATGCCAATCTGCTGAAGGTTCTTATTATAGATATACTCTGTCATCTGGTGCAGTGCATCCAAGGAAGCGGTCTGGGCATTTGCATCGTTATACAGTATCTGTTGGATAACCTCTCCGTTAAAGTCTCTGGCTTCTACCAGCCGGTTGATTCCATCATACACCTGCTTCTTTACATTGCCAAGATAATTCTTTTCTGTCAGGAGATTACCGTTCTTATCATAGGTATAGGTAGTTTTCTGACCAGCCTCATTGGTCTTTGCTGCCATACGGTTTAAAGCATCGTATTCGCTGGTACTGGTATTCCCTCTTCCGTCAGTCTGGGACAGGATATTGCCGTTCAGATCATAGGTCTTACGAATGGTGACAGCGTCTGCGGTATTTCCTGTTTCCTCTGCTTCTTTCCCTATGGTCTGACTAACAGCTCTTCCCAGGGTATCGTACTCGGTGGCAGTTACCTTTCCTCTGCTATCCTTTTCCTTTAAAAGGTTCCCGTTCTTATCGTACTGATAGATAGTCTTATAGGCTGCTATCGTAGCATCCCCCGGCTGCACCACCTCGGATACTTTCCCAAGAAGATTCCATTTCTGAGTGGTGGTATTTCCTCTTCCATCGATAATAGCCACCGTCTGTCCCAGATTATCATAGGACGCAGACTGGGTGGTAATGCCGTTGATTTTTGTGGTCAGGAGGTCTCCGATTCCGTCATAGGAGTAGGTGGTGATGGAGCCTTTATAACTTTCTTTTACCTTTTGTCCAAGACCGTTATAACTATAGAATACCGTATAGGGAAGGCCCTTTTCTTTCGTTTCGGCATCGGTCTGCCTTTCCAGAAGACCAGCCAGGTTATATTCCATGGTCTTGGTATTCCCTAAAGCATCGGTTTCTGCTGCTATATTTCCCAGCGTATCATAACGGTAGGTATGTACAGGTATCGTTACCCAGGACTT
>JAEXGM010000084.1 GCA_023450835.1 Bacillota bacterium
TCTATTTATGAAAAAATTGTAGACTCTCTACAAGAAGCCGCCCTCAAGCAATTGCAGCAGCAAAGATATGAACTTGCACAAAATTACTATGAGGAACTAAGCGGAAAATCCAAGCAGCTGGTCTCTCTCCGCCATGACTTTAGAAATCATCTGAATATTATAGCAGGACGCCTGGAACAGCAAAATTACGCTGAAGCACTCTCCTATCTGGAGAAGATTACAGACATAACCAAATCTGCAGGTGATATGGTAGTCACGAATAATGCCACGATTTCTGCAATTCTTCAATCTAAAAAAGTGGAGTGTGAAAGAAAAGGCATAGGTTTTACGTATACCGCTGCCTTTGAGAAAATATTTAAATTAACCGATATGGACTTTACGATTATCCTTGGCAACATACTGGATAATGCAATTGAGGCGCAAGAACCGGACCTGGCAGATAAATACCTGTCTATTTCTATTACGCAGGCAGATACCTATCTTGTAATTCAATGTGAAAATCCTTATCTGGCAAGTCCTCAGAAGAAAAACGGGAAGTTAATTACTTCCAAAAAAGACAGTGAGTTTCATGGAGTCGGACTTATTAATGTTTCAGAAATCTGTGAAAGGTATGGCGGTGACTTCCATTACTCCTATGATAATTCCGTATTCACAGTCAGAATCTTACTTCCTAACTATTAGTGGGATCAGAGTGCCTGCTGCTGCAGTTTTACATATATCCGGTTCATAAAGCGTTCCTTGATATCTTTATAATATTTTCTGCTAACCGGTACCTCAATGTAGTCTGCCAGCACAATCATGCTCTTACCGACTTCCTGTATTAAATCAAAGTTCACAATATAGCCCTGATGAACATAGCAGAACTTATTGATATCCAGCTTATCATATAGCTGGGATAGGGTCTCATAGCAGGAGTATTCATTATCACTGGTATGGATAATACAGGCATTACGCTTCTTTTCTATGTATTTTATCTTAGCTATCTCAATATATACTTCCGTATTCTTTATTTTGACTTCCAGATACCTCTTTCTGGCACTGATCTGGTCTCTTTTAAAATCAATGGCAGCAGTGGCAATGGACATAACTTTCTTAAGTTTTGTATAATCCACCGGTTTTACCAGGTAATTGAGAGCATTCACTTCAAAAGCCCCCAGTGCATAATTATCAAAGCTGGTCGCAAAAATTATTGTAACATCTTCATCTTTTTTTCTTATCTCTCTTGCGGTCTCCATGCCGGATAGCCCGCCCATCTCAATATCCAGAACCAGAATATGAAAGACGGCCTCGTCATACTGTGCCAACAGCTTTTCACCGCTGCTGAATCTGCATATATCCAGCTTATTTCCGCTTTCGTTCTCATAAGTTTTTAACAAATTGCTCAGCTCGTCCTGATAATAGATTTCATCATCGCATACAGCGATTCGATATTGACTTAACATATACCTTTTCCCTTTTCATTCATTGGAATCTCTTTATGGCTTTATTTTAATAGTAAGTTTATCTCAAATCAACCCCGGTATGCTATTCTGCAAAAAAACAGTGGTGTTTGGTTTTTAATGGCAAAATTTAGAAGCGGTGCAACAATGATGCCCACTTAGTGTTAACAAAAAATGAGCATCTTTATTGCATCACGACATAATATTTACAATTGTTTCCTGTCTCCAAGCGCATCTAATATCAGATTTGTTCTCTTATTTAGGTGATTTTCAATATAATCATGATCTTCATCATTAACAACAAAAAAGATAGCATAATAGTTTGGGTCAGGACTTCCACCCACACCTCCATAATATTTTACCCCATCTATCAAAACAACATAATTGTTATACCAGTGTGAAAAATTAATCGCAAGTAATTTATCGGGTTTATCATTAAAACCAAGAAATTCACAAGCTTTTCCCTGATCTCTTAAATACCTTAAGAATCCGATAATCGGCTCCTCCGTTGGATTCTTAAAATACTTATCCGGTAATATAAATTCTATTTTATTTTTAGATACCATTGCACCTCTCCTATTCTGATTCACAATTGATAACAACCTGCACACCCATTGTATGGTAATATTATACAGTAAATATTTCATTAAAATCAATATTTTTCTCAAAACCCAATATAACCGGCAAGGTACTTTTAAGATACGTTAGTTCCGTTCTTATTAATGAAGTCCTTAATCTTATATTAAAGTTGTTTGTTACTCAATTAATTGCCGTTAATACTTATAATATCTTGCAAATCACTGAAATTAATTATACATTTATAAGAGAATAGTTTGAATTATTGAAAGGCATAATTCAAACACAAGATTGCGTCTGCGTAATCCTCGGCGCAGCCTTGCGGCGCGTTGGAAAGGGCATGGCTGTTAGTGTGAAAATCAAGAAGATAATTTTCATACACATGCTTGTACCCGCGTAATCTTTGGCGCAGTCTTGCGGCGCGTTAGAGAGAGCATGATTGTCAGTTGAAAGTTAAGCATATTTAAAAGAACAGGCGTTTACGAAAGGAGTTATTATGGGTATATCCATGCACAGAATTGAAATCCCAACTATTATGGAGGTCGACAGTAACAGACTCGTACATGTGGGTTCATATATCGAGAGAGCCGGAATTTCTAATGTTGTAGTTTTTTTTGGAGAGGGAATAAGAGACCTCTTCGGTGAAGTTATTTTGGATTCTATTCAGAAAAAGCCCTCGCTCAATCTGCTGAGCACCTATGATTATGATGATATCCGCCTGGAAAGCCTGATGTCTATTGCTTTTACCCTTCCCAAAAATATTGACGCTATTATTGGTGTTGGCGGCGGTAAGGTATTAGATGCTTCAAAATATATTGCTTTTCTAAATAATGTACATTTTATAAGTATTCCTACTTCGACCTCAAACGATGGCTTCTCCAGTTCGGGATGTTCCCTGATAATAAACGGAAAGCGAACCTCCGTGCAAGCTGCTATGCCATTTGGGTTAATAGTCGATCTTGATGTCATAAAAAATGCACCGGCAAAATTTATATATTCAGGTCTGGGTGATATCATATCTAAGATTACAGCCGTTTATGACTGGTATTTTGAAGAGCACAATCATAGTGCAAAGGTAGATGATTTTGCAGCAATGCTTGCGAGAAAATCTGTAAATAGTATTGTGCGTATGCCCTATTCCGATATTACTGAAAAATATTTCTTAAAAGAGATGGTGGACTCCTTGACCATGAGCGGAATCTCCATGGAAATAGCAGGCAGCAGCGCACCAGCCAGCGGAAGTGAACATCTCATATCCCATGCCCTTGATAAGGTTGTAGCTTATCCTCAGCTGCATGGAATCCAGGTGGGGGTCGCCACCTATCTGATGAGTTTAGTTCAGGAACACCGATTTGAAAGAATAGAAAAATTCCTAAGTGAAACAGGGTTTTTTGATTATGCCATAACGCTGAATATGAAGGCTGCGGACTTTGAAGAAGCTATTGATGTGGCACCATCTATTAAAGTGAACAGATATACCTTTATTCATGTGGAAGAAAACCGTCTGAAAGCCAAAAAGCTTCTTAAAGAAAACGAAATACTACGAAGAATTCTAAAGTAAAGATATAAAAAAGGGATAGAGGTATGCTTATCATACGGGAACTATTAGATAAAGATATGCCGCAAGTAATTCAACTAAAAGCCTTATGCTGGCCGGAGGAATTAGCGGGCTTATCCGATAATAAACTGAATATTGAGAAAGAACATTTATTTTGGGTCGATTGGATGCATACCGGAGTTGAAAATAATGATGTAAGGATTTTACTTGGCGCATTTGAAAATGACCAATTGCTTGGAGCGGCTTTTGCAAGCTATGCGGAAGAGGAAGATTCAAATTTCGGAATTGAATTAAACGGATTATGGGTCTACCCGGAAATGAGGGGCAGGGGAATTTCATTAATGCTTATGACAAAGGTTTTAAATTATTATCATAATTTAGGCAGGAAAGAGATTGTTATTTATAACTATCATCATTCATCATCCAATTCATTTTACCGGAAATTTGGAGCAACCGTATTTAAAACAGGGGTTCAAATGGCTGAAAAGATTCCCACGGATGTCTTTAAATGTGATAT
>JAEXGM010000188.1 GCA_023450835.1 Bacillota bacterium
CCTCTAATGATTCCACGTTTTTATCGTTCATGACTTTGCGGATCATTTTAGCTCCCATTCCCATCATGTTCATATTGGAAAGTTTAAGCTTTCTGCTTCCTCTTGGCATCATCTTTCCAAACATACCGTCCATTAAACCTTTTTTCAGTTTTACTTTCTCAGGTTTTCTTAGAATATTCAGCCCCCAGAAGGTAAAGAACATGGTGACTTTTCTTCCCATGGAAGCGGCGCCGTTTGCTATGATAAAGGAGGCGATGGCTTTATCCAGATCACCGCTGAATACGACCATGGTCTTATTGTTCTTATTGCTTGCAGTAACTGCCTCCTCTGTCTTTACTGCGCCTTTCTTTATGACGGCGGTAATGCCGCCTTTTTCTCTCTGACGGGACAGCAGCTGGTTTCCGGTATTTTTACACCAGGCATTTACATCTTCATAGAATCCGGGGTCGGAAGCATTGGCTTTTAGCACTTCTCCTTCCTTTAACTGGTCTACGGCTTCTTTTACCCGGAGCAAAGGGCCCGGACAGCAGATTCCTGTACAGTCCAGTGTCTTATCAATTCTTATGTCCATATCTTCCTTTTCTTCTCCAACGGTTCCTTTGCTATCCCTATCCTGAAGTTCCTTAGGGGTATTCACCGGTACTGCTTCTGAAATCTCAGCGGCACGAATTTCTTCTCTCTCGCTGTTTTGCTCTCTTTCTACCTGGTAGAGGTAATCCTTGGCACTCAGGTAGCCGCCGCTGACGTTCTGCACCTGATAGCCTCTTTGTGTAAGAATCCGGTCTGCTACATAACCTCTAAGCCCTACCTGGCAGTAGAGAATAATTTTCTTATCCCGGTCAAGTTCATCCAGCCTTTCCCTTAGCTCATTTAAAGGAATATTCACAGAGCCTTCCATATGTCCAAGCTCATATTCCTCGAAATTTCTTACGTCCAGGAACAGAAAATCCTCTGAATCTTCAAATACTTCCTCCCAGGTAGTTACGTGGCTGAGTCCCTTTCTTACATTCTCAGCTGCATATCCTGCCATATTTACAGGGTCTTTTGCGGAGGAAAAAGGAGGTGCATAGGATAAATCCAGTTTTGTCAGGTCCTCTGTAGTTCCTTTTAAGGTCATGACCGTAGATATTACATCAATACGTTTGTCAACCCCTTCATAGCCTGTTGCCTGTGCCCCTAGAATCTTTCCTTCCATGTTAAACAGCAGCTTTAAGGATATGTTAAAGGCACCCGGATAGTAGGAGGCATGGGACATGGGATAGAGATGTACGGATTTATAGTTGATCCCTGCTGCCTTCAGTGTTCTCTCATTGGCCCCTGTTCTGGCTGCTGTCAGATCGAATACTTTTATAATAGAGGTCCCAAGAAATCCTTCAAAAACAGAAGGAATGCCTGCTATATTGTCCGCTGCGATTCTTCCCTGTTTATTGGCAGGGCCGGCCAGGGCTACGGCAGCTTTATTACCTGTTACATAATCAATGCCTTCTATGGCATCCCCTACCGCATAGATACCTTCTATATTGGTCTGAAGTCTTTCATTGACCTTGATGTGTCCTCTTTCTCCCAATGCGATTCCGCTGGTGCGAAGGAACTCTGTGTCCGGTCTGACTCCCATGGCAAGAATAACGAGTTCTGCTTCCAATACCCTGCCACTCTTTAACTGCACTTTTACGCTGTGTTCCGTATCAGAGAATCCGGTGATACCATCGTTTAAGAATAAGCGGATGCCATTCTGAGCAAGCTCCCTTTCCGCGGATATGACCATATCATCATCAAATGGTGCCAGAATATGAGGCGCCGCTTCCACGAGACAAGTCTCTATCCCTTTCTCTTTCAGGTTCTCGGCCATCTCCACACCGACAAAACCACCGCCGATTACAATAGCACCGGAAGGCTTTTTCTCTTCCACCACTCTTTTGATTTTATCCGTATCGGGAACATTTCGAAGAGTATAGATACGGCTGCTGTCTATTCCTGGTATTCCCGGTCTTAATGCCTTTGCCCCCGGTGAAAGAATCAGGTCATCAAAGCTTTCCTCGTAAATACCTCTGTCCTTGCTCTGTACCGTAACACATCTTTTTGCCGTGTCTACGGCAATTACTTCACTGTTTATTCTGACATCAATGCGGAATCTATCCTTCATTGCCTGAGGTGTCTGCACCAGCAGCTTATCTCTTTCTTTTATGGTGTCGCCGATATAATAAGGGAGCCCGCAATTCGCATAGGATATATATCCATCTCTTTCGAACATGATTATCTCGATATTTTCATCCAATCTTCTCAGACGTGCCGCCGCAGAGGCCCCGCCTGCAACTCCGCCTACTATCAATACTTTCTTACCCATTGTTTTTCGCACCTTTCTTTCAAAATGCATTATTTTATCAATATCTTTACCAGTTCTGCCACTCTTTCATCGCAGACGCTATAATAAATCTCAAGTCCCTCTCTGCGTCCTTCTATAATTCCTGCTGACTTTAATTTCTGCAAATGCTGGGATATGGTGGACTGAGGAGAGTTTAAGCAAGTATACATATAGCTGACATTGCACTCACCCTTCTCCAGCAGCCCCTTTACTATACACAGACGCACAGGATGTGCAAGTACCTTAAGCATCTCTGCCGCCTCATTGTAATGATTCACGTTGTTATCCATGGATACCTCACCTAATCTAGATTTTTTATTTTATATAAATCAATATATTTATATATTACGATATATAAATATATATGTCAATACTATGATAATGTTTCCTGTAAAATAAAAGTTTTTACAATAAAACTACCTCTTAAAGGAATCCCTTTAAGAGGCCGGTGATAACTGCAGCCTTACAATATGATTTGAACTTCAAAATCCCTCTTTTTGAGGAGACCCATACCAAATGTTATAACAGTACAAAAGACAGTGCTGATGTCTGTTATACTGATATGACCCCACAAAGTTAGATTTTTAAGTCTAACTTTGTGGGGTCAGTTCATACTCTCCATCAAACTGTTTTTATAGTGGCAAGATAGATAAATCCCTTCGGTACGGATGACTTTTCAAAGACTGTCTTCATGGATTTGCCCTGGTTTTTAGCAGATAAGCTCAGATGGCATAATGCAATGCCCATATCAATGGTATTTAACCTTGCCATAATCGGCTCTTTGATAAGTCCGGTATGCTTCCTGCAGGCAACAATATTCTCCCCTTCACCGGTGAAATACCAATTCTGGGAATTCGTTGCGGAGGGTGCCAGGCGGACTGCTTCCAAAAGCTCCGTGCTATCCGGTATATCAGTGATTTCGTCTATAGCTTTCCTTTTAAACTCTTCCTTACTGTTTCTATGCACTTCTTCCTCCGCTTTTCCAAAGGCCAGCATAATAACAAATGAAAGTCCATCCAAGGATTCCGGCAATGCTACTGAGGGTTTCGCCATACCAAGCCAGCAGCTGCCTAAATTATTTTCCGAAAGAAATAAATCCATCTGCTGCAGCATATAACCTGCATTCAGGAGATAATTATCTTTGTGCTCTGAATAGATTCCGACATAATGAGGTGCTTTTACCGCCATCAGACTCTTTACATCCTCATGAGGAAAGAATCCAAACTTCACATTGATATCCGGAATCAACGGTTCCACAGTCTCCCCAAATTCTTTTATACTTTGTAATATGCTGCTATCCAAAGGAGACATATCATACTTCCTTACGGATTTCCTCTTTTGTATTACTTCATATAATTCTGTTTTCATATTTGGCTCCCATCTGTGTGCTTTAGCACACGTATAAATCAGGGGGAGTGAAAGCTTTCTCTTTCACTCTTGGCTCCCATCTGTGCGCTTTAGCACACGTATAAATCAAGGGGAGTGAAAGGCATCCTCTTTCACTCTTGGCTCCCATCTGCATGTCCATTAGCCCCTTCAGGTTACTAAAGCACATATGTACATTCTCTTTTTATTAACTATCTATGAAAATTATACCTTACAATTCAGGATCGGTATAAATTCAGAGCAATAAATCTACTCTTGTAGAATTTTTTCCTATTTCTTACTCTTTGTTTTCGAACTGCGGACATCACTGTATGCCATGTCTTTTGCACCTTTTTACAAAAATGCGCTTCACCCGCAGTAATACTTGCATTTAGAAGCTTTCACACAATAAAAATAACTCTTTACTTTAGAACTGCATAGTGTTAAAATTATAGTATCAAAGAAGCCCTAAGAATATAACAAACAGGAGATGAAAAATTGAGTAAAAATATAAGAACCCATGCTGTGGATTATTTATTTGAAGCCATCTTGAGTCTGAAGAGCCAGGAAGAATGCTATACTTTCTTTGAAGATATCTGTACGGTAAATGAACTGTTGTCACTATCCCAGCGTTTTGAAGTTGCAAGAATGCTGCGTGACCATAAGACTTACTTAGAAATTGCTGAAAAGACAGGTGCCTCAACAGCTACTATCAGCCGGGTAAACCGTTCCTTGAACTATGGTAAGGACGGATACGATATGGTATTTTCAAGAATATCTGACTTTAAAGAAGACGAGTTTTCCGAAGGTGAAGAAATTAAAAATGACTAAATAATAAAAGTCTGTCTGAAAGGCTAACACCTTAAAGTCAGACTTTTATTGTTTTTTCTTTAATTCATTCGTGGCATCATCTATCAGCTTTTCAATCATCTGCTTTTTCAGATAAACATCAAAGCCTAACATGCAGATAAAAGAGAACATGTTTAAGAATTCTTTATCTTCCGGAGATTTTACATCCTGGAAGGTGTCCTGAGACTTCCTATACTTTCTGATAACATCTTTTAATAAATTGTCCATCTGCTCTTCTTCATATTTAAAAACTTCTTTATATATCTCTTCCAGCCCAATCTCTGAATCCCCCCAGTATTTTTCCGTCAAGGGATTAAATATCTGCTGAATGTCATTGATACTAAGGATATTCTTAAAATAATAAATGAAAATCAGCATCAGCATATGCTCTTTTGAATACTTCTTCTTACTGGGCGGAGGCAGAAGTTCATTCTTTGTATAATTATTAATCATGGTCTTTGTAAGCAGCTTATCCTCATTGTAACGCTTTGAGGATTTCAGATGCTCGTCCATAAAAGTCGTGACCTGATCCATGTATAAATCAATGTTTGGGATATCATCCGGATCCACGTAATCCAGTTTTTTCATTCCCTGAATAAGAGCCTTTAAATACTTATCATCCCGAAAGTCCATTATAATCACCTCTTCTCCCATTATATAGTATGAAAAACCTGCTGTAAACAAATATTTAACAGTCATTATGAAAATAATAGAAGAATTGCACAAATCCAGTTGACAAAGAAAGCGCTATGAAGTTATAATAAGTTAACCGGTTAACCAATTGAAAATAAAGGATGAATTCGTCTTTGGTATTTTGCTTTTCTTTGCAATAGAATCTTGGAGGAGGTTATTTTTTGATGCAAAAAATGCTTACAAAACGTTTACTTACAATTATCATGAGCTTTATTATGGTAATTTCCATGCTGCCTGGCATACCGGTAACTACAGTCCTTGCAGATGATGGCTCACAGAGCACTTCTTATTATATTCGAAATAATTATAAAACTAACTGTTATCTCTATGAGGATAACGGAACCTTAAGATTCGGCCAGCCTCTTACCAACACCGACTTAAGATATCAGTGGGACATAGAAGAAGTTGGTAACTATAAGGCTTTAAGAAATGAAGCTACAAATCACTATATCAATGTCAGCGGCTGTGCCATCAGCTGGGACGGTTCTGTTAATGTCAGTGAATTTGCAGATGCCGATAATGATTTCCTTTGGAGCTTTGATACGGCTTCAGGTACTTATATCACTTCTGCCAGTCATCCAGGTGCCAATATCAGCATGGCGACCTCAGAAAGCTTTAGCGACCGCACCCTGGTAGAATGCCGGAGTGATGACGCTGCTGCCTGGGGTACTTCCAAGTGGGATTTTATCAAGGCTTCCGACTTTGCGGCCCCTGAGTCAAAAGTATATGTTAATATTCAGAATTCCTACTACCAGCTATACCTGCTGGAAGACAACGGCACTGTTATCTACGGTAATACCAAGCGCAGTAATGAATACGCGCAATGGCTGGTTACAAAGGATTCAAACGGCCTCTATGCCATTCAGAACAAGGCTACCGGGCACTACATACTGCCGGTGGCAGCTTCTGATAAGCTTACTTGCGCAGACTCCTTTTCTCCTTATTGTTGGACGAAGGAAGCCGGCAGCAGCGGAACTGTATTCGGGGATTATGCTGCCAATGCAGGGTTAAGCAGCGATGAAACTTATATCCATTGTATCCATATGGAGAATAAAAAAGGCTATGCCGAGAACTCCAGTATACAAAAGACTTGGGGAACTCCTCAGTGGATTTTAAAAGAATATACGGAAACCGGTTATACCCTTATTAAGTCTAAGGATACCAACCAATACCTCTATGAAGACAGCAATAACTTTATTCAACTTGGAACCTTTCATCAGGAAGATACCAGCTTTTACTGGTCTGTAGAAACTTCCGGAGGAATTACCCACATTGTAAACAGAAAGACTGCCCACAATATCTCCATTGAAAATATATACAAGAATAATGATTCCACTCTGCCGGTGGAAGGCATGACCGGGGAGCCAAGCTGGAGCAGCACAAAATGGAGTTTAAGTGAAGTTACCGGAGAACCGGACACTTATATAATTGAAAGTGCCTGGGACTGGTACAAAGATTTCCTGTTAAACCACAAAACCGTTGATGATACCGGTATATACTGTAACAAAGATGCGTCTAAGACAGATACCAATGCCTGGTGGGTCTTCGAGACCGCCCCCGATTATACTCCGCCTGTCTTGGTTCCGCAAGATTATATCCGTCTAAAATCAAGCGCTTCCGATAACAGCCTCTATGAAATCCAGAAAAGTCATGCACTTGTCTATGGTGCTATCCCGGAAGATGACTTAAGAGGCTGGTGGCTTATAGAGCCGTCTGAATCCGGCAATTTCTACACCCTTAAGAACAAGGTAAGTGGCAGATATATTACAGCGGATGATGCAGTTACCTATATAAAATGCGTAGATGGTACCGTCTTAACCGATAAATCTTACTGGGAGATTTCAAACAGCGAAGGTTCTGAAAATCTTGTTTTAAGAAACAAGGCTTATCCTCTGACCTACCTAAATATCGGTGCCGGTGCAGGCTATGCCCAAAGCACCCTGGTTTCTACGGAAGCCGGAACAACACAATGGGTAACACGGGAGACTCCTGCTGAGGGCATCAATCCGGAGAACGGCAGTACAGAGGAAGTCACCACTGCTCTCATAGAAGATACCAATAAGTACTATGCCGCCTTCCACAATAATTTTCTTACCATACAGCAGGGAAAGATATCCGAATCCGCCCTTACAGATGAGAATTCCGTCTGGGCAGTACAATACTATGACGGAAAGGCTGCCCTGTACAATAAGATAAACGGCCAATATCTCTGCAGCAAGGATGGTTCTCTCACCCTTAAGGCATGTGCCGCTCCGGAAGACATTTCACAGGTGTTATGGGAAAAGTCAGAAATTAATGGAGCTTTAGTGCTTACCCGGGAAGGTTTCACCCTGACCTTGTCAAAAGCCAAAGATACTTCCGTTTATAAAGCTTCCGAGGCCTTTACCGGCGGAGATGCTACTGTATTTACAGTATACTCTGATAACACCGGCGCTAATACGGTCACTCTTTCCTATTCCAGTACCCAGGCCGCCAAATATGAGGTAAAAGTAAATGGTATCGGCAGCGGAACTCTTCAATTTGTCAATACCAGCGGGGTTATGAAATCAAAGACCATGTCACTGACCTTTAATAAAGGTATTAACACCATCACCCTTCGTGCAAAGGAAAACTCCGTAACCCTGGATAAACTGCAGTTTAACAGTCTTCACACCGATTACCGCGGTGCTACCGAAAACTACACACAATATGAGGCGGAAGACAATTCAACCAATGCAACCCTTTTAGCAGACAGCCGCAAGTATCGTGATATTGCAAGTGAAGCTTCCGGCAGACAGGCCGTTGAGTTAGATAGCACTGGTGACTACCTGGAATTCACCTTAAAGGAAGCAGCCAATTCTCTGGTACTTCGTTACTGTATTCCGGATTCCCCGGAAGGCGGCGGAATAAATGCTTCCCTAAGTCTTTATGCCGATGGGGAAAAGCAGCAAACTCTTGCTTTGACCTCTGCTAACAGCTGGGTATACGGCTCTTACCCCTGGACTAATACACCGGATGATAAGCCGCACCGCTTCTTTGATGACAGCCGGTTCTTGCTGGATAAGATTTATCCTGCCGGTACCACCATCAGACTGCAAAAAGATGCCTCTGATACCGCCGGGTATTATATCCTCGACCTGGCAGAAACAGAGCTTGCAGCTCCCAAACTTACACAGCCTGCAGACAGCCTTTCCATTACCGCTTTTGGTGCCGCAGCAAATGACGGCAACGATGATACCGCCGCTCTTTTAGCTTGTATCACCGCCGCTTCTGCCGCAGGCAAAGAAGTATGGATACCTGCCGGAACCTTTGATTTCAATGGCAGCACCTCCCTCCCGGTATCTGCTAAAGGCATTACCCTGCGAGGCTCCGGCATGTGGTATACTACTTTACAGGGCTCCGGTGCAGGGTTCTTAATCAAGGCAAATGATGTTTCCTTCTATGACTTTAGCATCCTGGGAGCTGAAACCGGAAGAAATGATGCGGAAGGGCGAACGGCCTTTGAAGTATCGGATAAAGACGGGGATTTACAAAACCTTACCATTCAGAATATCTGGATGGAGCATACAAAGACCGGCATCTGGACTTATTATATGGATCACATGCATGTGGCAGGCTGCCGCATCCGCAATACCTATGCAGACGGTATCAATCTATGCGGCGGAACCAGCAATTCTCTTATTGAGCAGTGCCAGATAAGAAATACGGGTGATGATGCCATTGCTCTCTGGTCCTCTGCAAGCTACGGCCGTTATGACACTAATAACACAATCCGCTTTAATACGGCAGGATTACAGTGGCTGGCAAGCAATGTTGCAATCTACGGAGGCAAAGATAATACGGTTACGGATAATATTTTACATGACACAGTGGCCTTTGGCGGCGGTATTAATATCAGTGCCAACCACAATCCTGTTGGCTTTGGCGGAACCGTTACGGCCGAACGCAATACCTTGCTTCGCTGCGGCGGCCATGAGTATAATTATAATCAGGACTATGGCGCTGTTTGGATATATCCCGTTGCTGATATGGGAGCGGACATTATCTTAAATAACAATGAAATTTTAGACAGTACCTATCAGGGACTTTCCATTATCGGAGGACATAATATAAAAAGCCTTTCCCTGTTCGGCAATATTATTGACACCTGCGGAACCTGGGGCATGGATATTGCTTCCGGCAATTCCGGCACTATGAATAGTGTAAACTCCGTTATCCGGGGAGATATGATTAATTCCATAAATAATGGCTCAAGCGCATTTACTCTGAATGACTCTGTCAATAACCAGCTGGCACCGGTTATAAAGGCACTCGGCATTATCTCTGCCGCAAATGACGGCTATAACGGATTTCTGACAGAAAGTACTCCTGCCGGCAGCCAGAATACGCCTTCTCCTTCTGCGCCGGAAGAGGAAGACCCTAAGACAGAAACTCCAAAAGAAACTGTCTCCTTAAAAGAAACCTTAAAGAGTAAGGTGGCTATATCCAAAACTACCGGCTCCTTAAGCCTTACCATCCCGGTAAAAGATATCCTGGAACAAGCCAAAGACGGAAACCCGGTGGATTTATCCCTTACCATTGCAAGTGGAAACCTGCTTTCTGCCATGAACAGTAAGAAACTGACCACCGTAAATATCACCGTTCAGGCAGACAGTGCATTATTCCGGAATAAGAATATTAACTTTGAAGCTCTCCTTTTACCAAAGGAAATCCTCTCAGCCGCTAAGAAATCCAAAACTAACCTCGTGATTTCAGTAAAAGATGAGAATAATCAGGTGATAACTGCTTTTACCTTTGACGGAAAGCTTCTGGGCAAGTCAAAAAAAGAAATGAAAGATACTAACCTCCTTGTGGATACCGAAGGAATTAAAGCTCTCTCAGCTGACGACCCCCTAAGCAAACTGCTGCAAAGCCAAAAGTCGACCAACGGAATCCTACTGGACTTTAAGCAAAACGGAGCCTTTGCTGTATCAGCAAAAGTTAAACTCAAAGTCCTCACCGAAAGCGGTCTAAAGAAAGGAAACACCTTATATCTTTACTCTTACAGCTCAAAAAAGAACAGCCTGACTCCGCTATCTGCTGCCCAATACAAAGTAGATAAAAACGGTTATGTAACAATTACTATCTCCACCGGCGGTACTTATGTCTTACTCCTTTCCAAGCCTAAAAAGTAATTCAGCTTCTATAAATACACAGAGCAGATTCTTCTATCCATATCAGAACCTGCTCTGTGTATTTCTTCTTATTGTACTTCCATGCTTATTCCTTCAATTTATATAATGATCTGGTTGCTAAAACTTACTTCCATATATTAGAGTTTTGTACAAACAGAAAAGTCAGAGACTGGCAGTTCGTCCATGTATAAATATTTTTAGATATAACTAACACTCTTTCTTTCATTTTTCATATACTGATGAGAGGTGATTTTATGTGTCCGGAAGAATTAGCTGCTCTTGCCGCTTCTCTTGCCATTGCCATTGCAAAAGGTAAAACAACGGATGAACTAGACCTGATAGCTGTACTATTATCCCAGATCAGCAGTACTCTTGCCACTATATCCGTTCAAAAAAGTAATTTGGAACCAAAGACATCTTCTGATAACAGCTCTGCTGTTGTAGCCGGACAGCAAGCAGCGCAAACCAGCGGAGAAACCATTCAAACTTAATAATATACTTATCGGCATACTGATTTTTAAGTTCCTTTGCAACACAGCAGGTATCCCTTGTCTCCCCCCCTATTCCATGTTATAATTAAACATACGTTTGCCTATGAGCAAATAAATGAAAAGACTTTCGAGAGTTTTTAAACATACAGGAAAGGTGAAATAACATGAGCATTTACGATACCTTAAACGCAGAACAGAGAAAGGCTGTGGAACATGATAAAGGGCCGCTTCTTATACTGGCAGGAGCCGGCTCCGGAAAAACCCGGGTATTGACCCACCGGATTGCCTATCTGATGGAGAACAAAGGAGTAAATCCCTGGAATATACTTGCCTTGACCTTTACCAATAAGGCTGCCGGAGAAATGAGAGAACGTGTGGATAAAATCGTAGGATATGGCTCCGAGAATATCTGGGTCAGCACCTTCCATTCCACTTGTGTTAAAATCCTGAGAAGATGGATTGACGTATTAGGTTATGATAAAGGCTTTACCATTTATGATAGTGACGATCAGAAGACATTGATGAGAGAGGTCTGCAAATATTTGCAGATTGATACGAAGAATCTGAAGGAGAGAAGCCTTCTATCCGTCATCTCCTCTGCCAAAGACGAGTTGGTGACTCCCGAGGAATACGAACTTCGTGCGGTCGGTGACTTTACAAAGCAGAAGTATGCTTCTGTCTACAAGGAGTATCAAAAACGTCTTAAAGCTAATAATGCCCTGGATTTTGATGATTTGATTTTTAAGACCATAGAGCTGTTTCAGACCAGCAAGGAAGCCCTGACTTACTATCAGAGACGCTTCCAGTACATTATGGTGGACGAGTATCAGGACACCAATACCGCCCAGTTCAGGCTGATTAAACTTATGGCAGACGGTATCAATGATAATGGTGTAAGAGAACACAATCTGTGTGTTGTAGGCGATGATGACCAGTCCATCTATAAATTCCGCGGAGCCAATATCTTTAACATCCTGAATTTTGAAAAGGAATATTCCAATGCAAAAGTTATCAAGCTGGAGCAGAACTACCGTTCCACAAAGCGGATTCTGGAGGCTGCCAATGAAGTCATCGCAAACAATGTAGGCCGAAAAGACAAAGCGCTCTGGACTGATAATGGGGAAGGAGACTCTGTCCGCTTTACCCAGTTTGACAGAGATATTCAGGAAGCAGAATATATAGTAAATGAAATATCTCAGGCCGTACAGGCAGAGGAAGCTTCTTATCAGGATTTTGCTATTCTTTACCGTACCAATGCCCAGTCCCGTATATTTGAAGAAAAGCTGGTGGTAAGGAATATTCCCTACAAGATAATCGGCAGCATTAACTTCTACGCCCGTAAGGAAGTAAAGGACCTGCTCTCCTATTTAAAGACCATTGATAATGGTCTGGACAGTCTTGCCGTAAAGCGTATTATCAACATCCCAAAGCGCGGAATCGGACTTGCGACCATTGATAAGGTAGAAGACTATGCTTCCAGAAACAATATCAGCTTTTATGAAGCTCTCCGCCAGGCAGATTATATTCCCGGCCTTCAAAGGGCAGCCTCTAAGATATCTCCTTTTGTAAGCCTTGTTGAAATCTTAAAATCCAAGATAGCCGGGCCGGATTATTCCATCTCCAACTTACTGGATGAAATTATTGAAGCTACCGGTTACATAGAAGATTTAAAAGGACAGGAACTTGAAAATGAAGATGACAGACTTGAGATTATCGGCGAATTAAAGAGTAAAATCGTTGCTTTTGAAGAAGCTGCCTTAGAGCCGCCTTCTCTCAGTGATTTTCTGGAGGAAGTAGCACTGGTATCCGACCTTGATAATCTGGCGGAAGATAACAATGTAGTTGTATTAATGACCCTTCACAGTGCCAAGGGCCTGGAATTCCCTTATGTTTATCTGTGCGGCATGGAAGAAGGCATCTTCCCCAGCTATATGTCCATCCATGCAGATGACCCGGAGACAGAAATTGAGGAAGAGCGAAGGCTCTGCTATGTTGGAATAACAAGAGCTATGAAGCGCCTTTCTTTGAGTGCCTGCTCCCAGCGTATGCTGCGAGGAGAAACCCAGTTTAACAGGCCTTCCAGATTTATCAGGGAAATACCGAGATATTTACTTACCATGGAGCAGAATCCCTTTAGCTCCAATCCTTTCCGCAGCAATTCCCATGCCAGTCTGGTACCGGAATTTAACAATCGATTACAACCGGCAGGAGTATCCCGTCCGGGTAATGGATATCAGCCCTCCGGTGTGAACTATAAAGAGAAGTTCTCTAATTCCTCCGGTCAGGCTGCTTCCCTCAATAACAGGGATATTTATGCGGGCAGTATTTTTGATAAAAACAAGCCCTCTGCACAAACGCCAAGAGAATTCGGAGGCAGTAATCTTGGAAAGATAGACTACGGAATCGGCGATACGGTCTCTCACATCAAGTTTGGAGTGGGGCTGGTAACGAACATTAACAATGCTGGAAAAGATTATGAAGTTACCGTAGATTTTTCCGGGGCCGGTACTAAAAAAATGCTTGCCTCCTTTGCAAAATTGCAAAAATTATCATAAATTCAATGATTTCCCAGTTTTTTTATAGTAAAATGAGCCTATTCGTGGTATAATAAACTTGAATTTAATTCCCATGCATATCGCAAGCTTATCAGTTGATTGCTGTCAGTCTGCGAGATTGCTTAAATAAGAGTGGAAGTTGTTTTTCATTTCACACTAACGCCATGCTATCTCCAACGCGCCGCAAGTTTGTGCCGAGGATTTCGCAGGCGCAAATTTGTGTATGAATTATGCTTTTCAAATAATTCATACTATTATACACAGAAAGGACGTGCTATTATGAATGCAAAGATGGAAGATTTACTAAATGCAGTAAAGCTAGGTGATTTATTACACAAAAAACATGAGGAAAAATCCGGCAACTGCATCGTAATGATATTGGCTATTATCGGTGCTGTAGCTGCTGTAGCAGGTATTGCTTACGCTGTATACAGATATTTTACCCCTGATTACCTGGAAGACTTCGATGATGATTTCGACGATGACTTTGATGACGATGAGGAAGAAGACTCCTGCGGCTGTGGCTGTAAGACCAATGTCGGAGATAAGGCTACCAAAGTTTCTGAAGAGACTGCAGAAGAATAAATTAATAACGGATGGATTTAAGAATCCATTATGAAATCAACAAATTAAACCGTAACTGCAAACATCTGAATGCAGTTACGGTTTTTTAATGTCTTTGTTAACACCGGGTAGTTTAAAGGTTTACATTTATATGATAAACAATTTACATACCTGTGATTGTTTGTTATTTCGTCATAGGTTATAAATATAGTAGATACTAAATTACTTTTCCATTATCCCGAGGAGGTAAAGCCTATGATGGCACTGCAAGTTCTGTGGAAACCGGCTTTTTGGATTCTTTCTTTTCTCTATAGTATTGGAATGTTTCTCTTCTTTACCAAGCGCCAATTTTCATCCAAGAAATATATATGCCTTCCTTCATCACGTTATCATTCTTAAGAAAGCTTACTGCCCTATGATGCAGTGAGCTTTTTTCATTATCCAAAGTTTACCAGGACATATTACCGGACTGGTGACTATATGTGAAATTATAACATTCATAATGGAGGTTTCCCATGACAAAAACTTATGTCTTAGATACTAATGTTTTGATTCAATCTCCTTACGCTCTGCTTTCTTTTGAAGATAACAAAGTGGTATTGCCCATAGCTGTATTAGAAGAATTGGATAAATTAAAGAATGAAGAAGGTGAACGCGGAGCCAATGCCAGGCAGTCTATCCGGTATCTGGAACAACTGCGGCAGACCGGTAATCTATTTGAAGGGGTGCCTTTAAATGAAGGCGGAACGCTTAAGATAGAAGCAAACTTTGTGCATGTGGACCTTCCCTTTGGCTTTGTATCCGATTCCAATGATAATCGGATACTAAAGGTGTGCAAAGGCCTTGCGGAACAGGGTGAATGCGTAATACTTGTTACCAAGGATATCCTTGTACGCCTGAAATCACAAAAAATCGGTATTACTGCAGAGGATTTCACCACGGAACAGTCTCCTCACCTTGGGGAACAATATTCCGGAAGACTGGATGTATTCGCCTCGGATAAGGCCATGAGTGAATTTAAGAAAAAGGGACTTTCCGTTGATCAGATATATCTTCCTGCAACTGATTTCTCCCAGAATGAGAATTCCTTCAGGCAAGAGGTTAAGCCTATCAATAACCAGTTTTTTATCATACATTCCGAGACCAATGCGAAAAAAACACTTCTTGGCAGATTTAACGGCAAGCTTATTGTTCCCTTAAAAAATCTGAAGGAGGAACCTTTCGGTGTCAAGCCTGTCAATGTGGGACAGAAATTCCTTCAGGAGGCGCTGCTGCAGGAAGCGGATACCGCCCCTCTGGTCATTGTTAAGGGTCCGGCAGGTACGGCAAAAACTTTCTATTCTCTTGCGGTGGGCCTTGACCGGATATTTAACGCCGATAAGAAACACTACCGAAGAATATTGATAACGAGACCAAATGTTCAATTTGATGATGACATCGGATTTTTGCCCGGAACAGAACAGGAAAAGATTGCACCCTACCTAAGACCCATAATTGATAACCTGGAAATTCTGGTAGACAGAAATGAAAATGAAAGATATAAGAATGAAAAAGAGCTAAAAGGCAAGATAGACGAACTGTTTTCACGGGGTATTATAATGGCTGAAGCTATGAACTTCATCCGCGGCCGCTCCATTACTCATACTTATCTGATAATTGATGAAGCCCAGAACCTGACCCCCAAGCAGGTAAAAGGCATTGTAACCCGAGTCGGAAAGGGTACTAAAGTCATTCTCCTTGGTGATCCCGGGCAAATCGACCATCCTCTTCTTGATGAACGTACCAATGGTCTAAGTTACGCATCTGAGAAAATGAAAGGAAGTCCTCTTTGCTATCAGATAACCATGCTGACGGAGGAGTGTGAAAGGTCTGCTCTGGCATTGGATGCCGCTACGCGTATGTAGGCAT
>JAEXGM010000111.1 GCA_023450835.1 Bacillota bacterium
CGAAGAGCCGGTTATAACATTATATGACAGAGAACTATTGGAAGAGCATCCCCTATCCTCCGCGTTTGAACAAGGCAGCTCTATAGCAATATTGATGGAGAATATGGGAAGGGTTAATTTTGGACCCTATCTGGATAAACAGCGTAAAGGGATTGACGGAGATTTGGGCTAGGGTGTGAGTGGTGATTATATCAGGGCAGAACCCGGAAATGGATTCTGCCCAAAATATTATTAACGTATTTTAATTATGCGGTTAAAGATTTAATTTCTCTTAAAGGCCTGTTCGCAGTATACGCAGCGGTATACCCCTTTTTGTTTATCCGTAAGCCGGAAGATATGAGGAATATCCTGCTCAATGGAAGTGATGCATCTTGGGTTCTTACATTTGATGATATTAGTTACCTTTTCAGGCAGGTTCAGATTCTTTTTAGATTTAATCTCACCGTCTTCAATAATATTAATGGTAATGTTCCTGTCCAGGACTCCCAATATGTCCAGGTCCATATCCAGATTGCCGTCTATTTTGATAATGTCTTTCTTACCCATCTTGTTGCTTCTGGCATTCTTTATAATGGCGACACTGCAATCCAGCTTTTCCAGATTTAAGTAAGAGTAAATCTTCATAGCCCCGCCGGCTTCTATGTGGTCAATTACAATTCCCTGGTTTAAACCGCCGATATTTAACATTAAGCCACCTCCAGTAATTTCATAATCAAGGCCATTCGCACATACACTCCGAGTTCTGCCTGTTTAAAGTACACCGCACGTTTGTCCGCATCTACTTCTGTTGCAATTTCATTTACACGGGGCAGGGGGTGAAGTACCAGCATGTCTTCTTTGGCAAGAGACATCTTCTTGGCATCCAATATAAAGGAATCTTTTAAGCGGATATAATCCTCCTCATTAAAAAAGCGTTCCTTCTGGACCCTTGTCATATACAACAAATCAAGGTCAGGAAGAACTGCTTCAAGGTTTTTCACTTCCTCATAAGAAATATTATTGGCGTCTAATACTTCCTCACGGAGATAAGCGGGTATCTTAAGTTCATCTGGTGAAATTAAAACAAAATGGATATTTTCATAACGTACCATGGCATTAATTAAAGAGTGTACGGTTCTTCCGAATTTTAAATCACCGCAAAAACCTATCTTCAGGTTGTCTAATCTGCCCTTTAATTTTGAAATAGTAAATAAATCTGTTAAGGTTTGAGTGGGATGGTTATGACCGCCGTCACCGGCATTGATTACGGGAATGGAAGAATAAGTAGAAGCAACGAAGGGAGCACCTTCTTTGGGATGGCGCATGGCACAGATATCAGCGTAACTGGAGATAACACGTATGGTGTCGGCAACACTTTCACCTTTGGCGGCAGAAGAAGAATCTGCTGATGAAAAACCTAAAACACTTCCGCCAAGATTAAGCATAGCGGCTTCAAAACTAAGTCTTGTTCGGGTACTTGGCTCATAGAATAGAGTCGCCAATTTCTTACCGTGGCAGATATCCGAATATTTCTTCTTATCGTTTAAAATGTCGTCTGCCAGTTTTAGGATATCCTCTAATTCTGAAACAGATAAGTCGAGGGGACTAATAAGATGTTTCATGACTACCTCCGTATACTGTTAATTTTTTCAACTGATTATTATACTATAAGACTTATGAAAATACAATATAAAAATAAAATAAGTATAAATGCATGTTAATCGGGTAGTAACTTTTTACCTTTAAAACCATAAGATAGAATAAGAATATTAATGGATACTATGAATCCGGATGGGAAATCAAAATGGAATATAATAATTCCCGTGTCATTCAGAATATGGCAGCCTGGTATAAAAGAAAAAATTATACGGATGCAGGAATCTCTCTGGCAGGAGAAAATGAAATAAAGCGTCAGGAAGTGCAGAATGAGAAAAATAGCAGCCTGCCTTATGCTATTGAGGTGGTCAGTGAGAATCTATTTGTTCCCTGGGCGCTGGATATCACTTCGGACGGCAGAATCTTCTTTAATGAACGGAATGGAAATATACGTTTGATTGAGAATGAAATATTGGACATAGCTCCGGTGTACACCTTTATACCTCCTTTTGAGGCGCAGGGTGAAGGAGGTCTGTTAGGGCTGGTATTGGATCCGAACTTTGATAATAACGGTTACTTCTATGTTATGTATACGTATATGGATAGTAGCGAGTTCTTTAACAGAATCGTTCGAATGCATTATGAGAGAGGAAATACCACAGAGGATAAGATATTATTGGATAGGATTCCCGGTGACAGGGTTCATAATGGAGGCAGGCTGAAGATTGGTCCGGATGGAAAACTCTACGCGACTACCGGAGATGCCGGTAAGCCTGAACTGTCTCAGGATATCAACAGTTTGGCGGGGAAGATATTAAGACTTGAGTTAGACGGCAGTGTGCCTTCTGATAATCCCTTTCCGGGTTCCTATGTGTATGCCTATGGAATCCGCAATGCACAAGGCCTTGACTGGAATACAAATGGCGTATTATATGCTTCCGGACATGGAGACATTGGAGGAGATGAAATCAATATCATTGTTCCGGGCGGGAACTATGGCTGGCCTTTAAAAGAGGGAGACTTTATAAAACCTGTCTTTGACAGCGACAAGGATACAATTGCTCCATCCGGTATTGCATTTGCAAGAAGCGGGCCATTTGCTGGAAAACTTATGGTAACAGCCCTTAGAGGAACTGAGTTATTGGTATTGACCTTTAATGAAAGCGGAGATCAGGTGCTGAATACGGAGAGTTATCTAAAAAATGAATATGGAAGGTTAAGGGAAGTTCACAGCGCACCCGATGGTTCTATCTATATTGCCACCAGCAATCTGGACGGAAGAGGATTACCAAATCCCGGCGATGATAAAATCTTTCGGCTTGTACCTGTTTTACAAGAAAAATAAAAAGGAAAGAAAATCCTGGATGCATATGCCAGGGCAGAAATGCAAAAACTAATCCCATATATTTTAACACAAATAAGCAGTCTATATAGATTGGGAGGTTTATGCATGGAAAATGTAAATACGGACAAAAGTAATATTTCATCGATACTGCCTATGATGGCATTATCAGATATCCCTGAAAGTAAGCCCGAAGCAAAAGAAATTGTTGCGCTGGTAAAAGAAAGCGGAAAAGTAACCGGCTATAAGCTTTCTGACGGTCAGCTCCTTAATAAAGAAGAAGGTGTTGAAGCGGCAAAACAAGGTGATATCAAAGGTGTGGGCATCGCTACAAGAAACGGAAACGAGTATCTGAAATCTTTACCGGATGGAAAGGAAGAAAATAATCTATCCAATCTGCCCTCTGTCACAGATGAAACAGAAAAATCAGGAAAATATGTATAGATATGTAATTATTAGCTATAATATCCATGTACAGAATTGACTCTATTCGGTTAATGGAGTAAAATTTAATTACTATACTATATAAGAAAGGTACTGTTCGAAAGAATGGTGAAGGGGTATTTAATATGAAAGCAAGTGTTAGTCCTGATCTTTGCATCAGCTGTGAATTATGTACAAATCTATGTCCCGAAGTTTACTATATGGGAGATGATGGATTTGCACACGGTGTTGATGAGGATATTCCCTCTGATAAAGAAGGAGAAGCTGAAAATGCCAGGGACAGCTGTCCTACCAGCGCTATTGATATCGATTAATATCAAGAATATGATATAAGCGCTAAAGGCCTTGTTTCAATATGTTTACAGTCAATTTACACAAAGCAGAAAGAACGAATGCGTCTTGGAACCAGCAAATGCGCTTTGGAATCAGCAAATGCGCTTTGGAATCAGCGCAGAGTCTTTCGGCGGCTTTGTGTAAATTGCCGTCCCACTGAAAAGACTGAACTTTTACCGCTCAAATTATAATCTGCCTATCCTGTAACCGGACCGGAAGAATCGATTCAGCCTGCAAGATATATGGTTAGATAGTGAAAAAGCTGCAGTTTACAAGTTATTTGTAAAGGCAGCTTCTTTTTTATGGGAAATTATCACTGCTGAATACAAGGCAAATGCAGACTTAAATGTCGGAGGGTACACTGGGGTTCTCAGAAGATATCTCAGTTGTATAGTCTAGAGCTGCCTTCTCATTCTTTCTGCCGGTTAAAAGGAGGCTGCAGGTCAGGGCGGTAAAGGGAGCAACCAATACCAGACCGATACTTCCGATAAAGGTATCCAGAATTTCAGCAGATACATATTTGTAATTCAAGATATTGAATACCGGTGTGCCCTGGGCCATAAAAACCATAAGAAGGGCAATGTAACCGCCGGAGTATGCTAAAAGAAGAGTAGTAGTCATTGTACCCATGGCAGCTTTTCCCACATTCATACCGGAGAGAAAAGCTTCTTTCCATTTCATCTCAGGCTTTTTGGAGATGACTTCGTTAATGGCCGAGGTAATATCAACTGCCAGGTCCATTACTGCGCCGGAAGAGCCGATGAAAATACTGGCCATAAAGATCTTGGTCAGATTCAGGTTAGCATATCCGCTGTAGAGGAGGCTTTCGGAATTTGGCATAATAGCTCCGTGTATTTTGTAACTGCTGGTGAAAATCATGCCAAGCAGGCAGGTAACAAGAATGCCGAGGGAAGCTCCCGATACGGCGGCCAAAGCTTTTCTGTTAAAACCAAACACCAGTGACAGAATCAGGATGGTAAGTGAAACATTAATTAGAATACCGAAGTAAATAGGATTATACCCATTTAAATAAGAGGGAACTAATACCTTCCATATCATTAAAATACTGATAACAAAGGAGATTAGGGAGCGAAAGCCGGTCTCACCGGCTACTGCTATCAAAAGAATTGCAAAAGCTGCGGCCAGAATAGCTTCTTTCTTTATCCGGTAGTGGTCAATGAGATTAACAGAGAGGATATTAGAATCCTGATAGCTGATAACTACTAAGACTTTGTCCCCTTTTTCAAAAATCTTATCATTTTCCAAAGAGCCGTTTAATAAATTAAAGCCCTCTACCTGCTGCCCTTTAAAGCGCCCGCCTAACAGCTTTACCACGCAGGTCTGTTCGCCGGAACGGATAAGGCCGGTATCGATAATGTTCTTATTGTCTACGGAGAGTACTTTGGCAGAGGTACGGTCGGTGCCTTTGTAGATAACGGCGTCTTCATAACCTGTAGGAAGGAGCAGCAGTATCAGTAATACTGCCAAAGAAATCACTACCGGAAGATGATAGGGAAGGTTTTTCTTGATTTTATCTATAAAAGAGTTCATATAAGCTCCTTTTGCACTCTGAATTATATTTGATTTTATTTTATTTGAATACTTTGCAATAGCGAAGGATTGCATAGGGAGAAATAGCTTTATTCCATCAGCAATCCTTCAAAAGTCAATGCCTGATATTACTTTACCTTTAACAGACCGGCAAGATTATAGTAAATCTGGGTGTTATCATAATAACCGGAGAAAAGGTCCGCACCTTGTCCCTGTGCAAATACTCCCACAGGAAGACCGGTATGGGCATAGCTGGTAAAGGCGATGCCGGATTTGTTGTTCAGAATGTGGGTGATGGTCACAGTCAAGGGCTCATAGCTTCCGTAAAGGATATATTCTTCCTGGCTTTTAGCAGTCTTTCCGTTTATTGTCATATCGTAAGCTGCCTTTAATTTATTATATTCATAGGAGGTCAATACCAGATTGGGATAGGCTTTCGCATTGGGGTCGGTATCGGTAATCAGTCCGAAGTTGTTCTTAATATCAGTAAGTACATCGGCAAAAGAAGTTTTGTTTTCCTTATACTTCTTGACATAAGCGGAATCGAATTTGGCATAGGAAAGCTTTTGATTGGAAAGGTTATCAAGGAAAGTATTGTATTCGGTGCCGGCATAGCCTATAGTAAGTCCGCCGGTTTCGTGGTCGCCTGTTACGATGATAAGGGTCTCGGTTGGATGCTCGTTATAAAAGGCAATAGCTTCCGATACGGCATAATCCAGAGCAATAGTATCAGAAATGGTTGAACCGGCATCATTGGCATGACATGCCCAGTCAATCTTTCCGCCTTCTACCATCATAAAAAAGCCTTTTTTGTTATAAAGGACATCAATCCCTTTACTCACATAATCTTTTAAGGCCCATTCACCGCTCTTGGTATCGTTGGAATAGGAGAGGGAATCACTGTCAGCCAAAGTTTCCCCAATAATAATTGCTTTGCCGTCGGCGGCTGTAAGCTTTGCAGCCTCATCCTGTGTTTTGATTACCTTATAGCCGCTATCTTTTGCCAGGTCATACAGATTGGTCTGGGGAGTATCTTTTTTATCTCCATTAGGATTTAAGAGAGCTCCGCCGGCAAAATAATCAAAACCGCTGCGAATCATTTCCAAGCCGATAGCATAATAATTGTTTCTGGAGGATTGGTGGGCATAATAAGCAGCAGGAGTGGCATGGTTTAAGTTTACCGTTGAGATAACACCAATCTTATACCCAAGCTGGCTCTTTAACTTTTCGGAAATAGTTTCATATGTGATGGTCTTAGTCTCATCCATATTGATGGTGCCGCTGTAGGTTTTATGCCCTGTAGATAAAGAGGTTGCTGTTGAAGCAGAGTCAGGGCAGAAAGAAGTGGAATCATATGTAACGGCAGAGCCTGCAACCGGGAATTTTGTAAAGTTCAAATATTTATTGCCGGTCAGTATTTTGGATGATTTGCTCTGTGAGGTAGCGCCAAGATAATCGCTGGCAGCCTGAATCTGAGGGAAACTCATTCCGTCACCGATGAACATAAAGACATATTTGGGAGCCTTTAAGGATACTGCCTGAGTTTCTTTCTTACTTCCGGCAGCCGTACTTTTTACACTGTTGAAATCATTGGTGAATGCAAAGGACAAGAGGAAAATACCCGCAATGGTACAGGCAATTGCTCTCTTAATAGTTTTATTCATCATACTTTCATACTCCTTCTATTATTTGCTTATAGTTTTAAGCTACGAAACAAATCCTGTCCTGATAGCAGCCTGCATGCACGCCCGGTAGCCGGTATCGGTAGAATTTATATCTCATAAATAACACAAGGAGGAAATTTAAGCAATATGATATGGAAAGATTTAACATAAGGTTTAC
>JAEXGM010000015.1 GCA_023450835.1 Bacillota bacterium
ACGCTGCTTACGACCTCTTCAGAAAATGGAGTATTAATCCCCTCTACCATTGCTGAAAAGCTTGGTACTAAAGTGGGTGATACCATAAATATTCTTACACAAAAAGATGGTGAAAGTTCGCTGAATGAAGTAGAGGTTATTGGAACTATTGAAGTGCCTGTTCTAAATATGTTCAGTATACAACCGGTTTTTATGGATATTTCCACCGCCGAAAGGCTTACCGGTAACGAAGCCGGCAGTTGTTCCGAACTGATTTTGTTCTCTGAGAATGGGACGGCTGTGAACAAACTGATAACTACAGTAAAAGATACTCTTGATAAGAACGATTTTCATAATTATAAAGTGTCGACCTGGGAAGACATGGGAGGCGCAATTCTTGGCGGAATACAAATATATATGGTAATGTTTTATGCCTTCTTTGCCATATTTCTAATTATCACAGCGGTACTTATGATTAATATGATTTCCATGATGGGCCTGGAGAGGAAAAAAGATATCGGTACCATGAAAGCCATAGGCTTTGGCAGAAAACATATTATAGGACTGTTTGTCTGGGAGATTACCCTTATTTCTATCATAGGAGATCTGGCAGGCTGTATCCTTGGAATTATTGTTTCTATAATACTATCCAACGTAACGGTTGGTATCGGTGCACCCCTGAACTTTGCATTAGGCGATGAGTTTACCATGATTTTTAAACCGGCAACTATTATACCCATATTTTTAATTATGATTTTTTACGCGGTGGTGGTTTCAGTACTTCCGGCCAGGAAGCTGTCAAAACTGGATGCGGTAAAAACCCTGACAGAGGCATAGAATAGGAGGAAAAAGTATTGAGTTTATTAAAAATAGCTTTCAGAAATGTAAAGAAAGATAAGAAAAATTCCCTATTCATAGGTTTAACAATTTTCATTGCGGCTCTCATATTTTTTGCGATTAATTTTACAATGAATGGTGTGGAGGAGCAGGTATTAAAAGGTTATCTGAATCTCCAGTCAGGGCATGTCATTATAGAGTGGAAGGATATGGAGAATGTAAGCAAAATGAGTACCACTAAGTTTTTAAGTGATTTAAAAACCTTTGATCCGAAAGAAAAGGATAAAAATGATGCTTCCATTAAAGCTCTAAAAGAATATGGGACTGCCGACAAAGAGAAAGTTTCCGGTTATTTTCCGACGATTAAAAGAGGAATTCAATTTAGTACCCAAAATAATCATGATACAGTAATCCTCTTTGGAATAACAAAGGAAGACAAGGATTTTCTTGAGGAAAGTAAAACAATAAAGATTGAAGAGGGAGAATTTATATCCCCGGAGCCTAACGGCATTTGTATCAGCAGAGAAAAAGCTGACCTCAACAATCTGTCAATCGGAGATGAAATTACCACAACTATAGTAGACCTTGCGGATAAAAAAACCGACTTGACCTTAAAAATTACGGGGATTTATGAAAACGGAGCCGGTTACGATAATCTTTACGGCTTTTTAGACCTTGACCAATTAAGAAGTTATTATGCCTATGGAGAAGATTATTTTGATTATATCCGTGTATATTTAAAGGATACTAATGGTATCTCTGCCTTTTCAAAAGACCTGAATAGCTATCTGACAGCCAATAACACAAATTTAAGAGCAGAATCTTATACCAGTGCCTCTACTTTTTATACCACTGTGCCGAAAACACTAAGAATCTTTTTTAATTGCTTCGTAGTATTATTGCTGTTAGTAATCGGCGTGGGAGTCAGTTCGACCATACGTATGAATTTATATGAGAGAATGAAAATATTTGGCACCCTGCGTGCTATCGGATACAGCAAAAGACAGTGCTTTCTTATAGTATTTTATGAAATGGCTCTTATCTGTCTGGCTGCCTTAGGTTTGTCCTTTCTTGTAATGGCGGCTGCCCTGGCCATTCTAAATATAGGCGGAAACGGCGTATATGTAGGTTCCGGCCAGATAACCTATGTATTGGGGGGAGAGAGATTCTACCCTTCCATGAAATTTATTAATATCGTCCTTGGAGTGGCTTTTATGCTGGGACTATCCATTATAGTTACCTATAGGACGATGAAAAAGCTTATTGCAAGAAGTATAACAGATTTGCTTTTAAAGAGGCAGACTGCCAAGATACCTCATTAACCCGGAGATAAAAGGAGAAGAAGGAAATGTTCGAATCAAAGAAGCAGGATATAGCAATTATAGGTATGTCATGTAAATTTCCCCAGGCTGACTCCTGCCAGGAATTCTGGGATAATCTTGTCAACGGGAAAGACTGCGTAGGGGAAGTTACCGGAGAGCGCTGGGACACAGAAAAATATTATGAAAAGGATATAACAAATAAGAATAAGACTTATGCCAAATGGTGTGCCCAGATGAATGATATCGACACCTTTGATAATAATTTCTTTAACATTTCTCCAAAAGAAGCGCAGGCTATGGACCCAAAGCAGAGGATTCTTTTAGAGCAGGTTTGGAAATGTATCGAAGATTCTGGGATAGCTTTAAAGCACCTTCAAAAGAAAGTAACTTCTGTTTATGTAGGAACCTTTGAAAATGATTACCAGAATATGGCAGCAGAGCCCTCCAGGGAGGTTGAAAAATTTACTTATACCGGTTCCCATGAAGCGATACTGGCTAACCGTATATCCTATTTCTTTGATTTAAAAGGTCTGAGTATGCCCATTAATACAGGGTGTTCGGCATCGGGCGTAGCTATTTATGAAGCACAGAGAGCACTTCAGAATTATGAATGTGATTATGCTTTGGTATGCGGTGTAAATGTAAGGCTGACACCCTATGGGTATATCGGTCTATCCAAAACACATATGTTAAGCCCGGATGGTCAGTGTAAAACGCTGGATGTCGACGCCAATGGCTATGTGCCCGGTGAGGGAGTGGGAGTTTTACTGCTGCAAAGAAGGGAAGAGGCAGAAAATAACGCGAATAACATTCACGCCTTAGTAATCGGAACGGCAGTGAATCATGTGGGAAATGCAGGCTCCTTAACTGCCCCAAGTGTAGCAGGGCAGAAAAGACTGATTACAAGTGCAATTAACAATGCCAGCATTCATCCCGATACCGTTGGGTATATTGAGTTACATGGCACGGGAACGTCCCTTGGAGACCCTATTGAAATCGAAGCTCTAAAGCAAGCTTACGGTGAGTATACAGACAAAAAAGGATATTGTTATATCGGTTCTGCCAAGCCTTTTATCGGGCATCTGGAAGGTGCTGCCTGTATAGCCGGAGTCATTAAGGTCATCTTAATGTTTAAGAATAGAAAGATTCCGCCTCTTAACATAAAGGAACTAAATCCCATAATTAATTTCTCGGAGACACCCTTTATGCCGGTTACCGGCACCAGAGATTGGGAACAACTGCAGGAGAGAGTGCCCTTAAGGGCAGGTATCAGCAGTTTTGGTTTTGGCGGCGTAAATGCTCATATCATCTTAGAGGAGTATCCTGCAATCTATCAGGGGGCAGAAACAAAACCGGAAGAAGCCTATCTATTTGCCTTATCTGCAAAAACTGAGACCAGTCTGTTGCAACAGATTAGCAGCTGGGAACGATTTCTTGCCAAAGAGGCAGAAGGAAATAGTCTTAAAGATATGTGCCTGACTTTACTTACGGGCAGGCAGACATTTCCTCATAGAATAGCCGCCTTTGTAAGCTCCAAAGCTGATATAGAACAAGCATTGGCGAAAGAAGCAGCTCTAAACACCACTCCCCCCACCCTTTCTCTAAAATTAGGAGAGGAGACATGGGAAGGTTTTCTAAAGGTTGAGGCCTACATTCATGGCAATAAAAAATTGCGTATGGAATTAGATAAATTAGTGACCGTTATAGAACAGCAGAAGAGCGGAATCAGAGACTTCTATTATGGGGATGTGTGGAAAGAAGAGGACAGACCTTTATTTACTTTCCTGACAGATTTGGGATTATTAACATATACCAGACATTTGGGCTGCCATTTCTTGCAGGCTGACGGAACCGGTTTGGGTACATCTATAGGCTATGCCTTAATGAATGGGAATTCCCTGCAGGAAAATATAAATGAATTCATGACTCATCAAGAGATCCTCACTGCGCCCTCAGCGGCTTCAAATCTTGACCTGCTCCGGGTATGGATAGACGAAGCTAAACTGAATTGTTCCCTGGACGAGGTTTTTGAACTCTGCCTTCACAAACATAAAAAACTTTATGAAAGACAAATGACTTATACCAGATTTATTGACCAGTGGAAATCTGTTCTGGGAAAATATATGCCTGTTGACTTTAAGGCTTTAGACAGTGAGGCTTCTGAAACAAAGAAAGATTTTATGGTACCGGCATTGGCACTTTGGAAACTTACAATTGCCACAGCAATTATTGACTCCCTGGAAAGGCTTTCTGCCAAGTGGAATATTTCTATCCTGGAAGAAAAGGTAACAGATGAATGGAAGAATATTCTTAAGGTATTCAGGGAAGCTCCCGAAATGAGGGAAATATTTGCTGCAGTTATATACGGCGGAGAAGATGAACTCTCTGATATTTTAAAAACCTGTGAAAAAGACCGTAATGACACAGCTATAAGAAATGAAGAAATAGTCCTTGAGTTTGCGCATGATCAAAAGTATGGTTTTTATGGATTATTAAAAGAAGTCTGGTGTATGGGGGAAAGCATTGACTGGTCAGAAGTATTTGAAGCTGATTCTTACCATAAGGTTAGTCTTCCTGCCTACGAATTTGATAAGAATTCTTTCTGGCTGGCTGAAAATAACAATGATATACAAGAGGTTTCCGCCGGAAGGAGACTAAAAGACTTAGAAGACCTTCCTTTAAAAGAACATAATATAGGCGGCAGGAGCCTGATTCCCGGGGCCTATTATATCAGACATTTTTTAGAAGAAGCTTTGCCGAATGAGCAGGGTATCAAAAGACTGAACAAGGTAGAACTTACCCAGGTAAAATGGATAGAGGGCAAGGAAAATTATAGTCTTTTGGCGCTAAATACCGGGAACAGTTTATCCTTTTTATCGGAAGAAAAATCCGGAGAAAAATTTGAGAAAAAGCTTTTAGCAAAAGCGTCAATGGAAGAGATATTAAAGACAGAAGCTGAAATTGTCAGGAGAACATTTTCCGAACCGGCCAGTCTGAGCCGTGAATACAATCAGGAAGATGTATATAAACTGTTAAGAGAGAAGGAATACTATTACGGAAAAAATTTCAGGGTCATACAAAGAATAGAACAAAGCACTGAGGATTGTTTTATCTGCCGCCTTTCGACGGAAGAATTACATACGGGTAAGGAAAATGCCCTGATATATCTCTTAGACGGCATTCTCCAAAGTATTATATTTGCCGGCTATGCCCTGAATTTACTGAATGAGGAACATGTATATATCCCCACCTCCGTTGACAGCATAGAAGCCGGGCCTGTAAAAGGGAAGGAATTTACCCTTGAGATCAGAGGGAGGCAGTTATCACTTGATAATCGCAGATTAACTGCAGATGCAGCCCTTTTCGGTCACAGCGGTGAAGAGATAGTATCCCTTGGGCAGGCTGCATTTATGGGTATGCCTGTGGATATGTTTACGGGGCGTAAGAATCTTAACTTGTATAAACCTGCATGGGATAAAACTGATTTTATCGCTAATACGGAGGAAATAGAAAGCTTACATAATCAGACAGCTTTGGTCTTTGCCACCACGAACGAACAGATCAGCTGCCTGAATAGAGAACTGACAAAAGCATACAAGCATGTAGTTTTTCTTAAAAAAAGTACAGTAACGAAACCAATTTCTTCGGGGCATTATGAAGTTAATTGTGAAAATATATCTGATGTGAAAGCAATCCTTGAAGAAATCAGCAGGTCTTATTTTGAAGACTCTGGTATTGCTACAATTATTTATCTTTGGAACTTCTATGAAAATAGAGAAGCTTCCGCCCATAAGGCGGCATTTGAAGAGACAGAAGCTTTTGTCACTGGTTTTGAAGGATTGTTTCACACCATCAAAGTTCTGGCGGCACAAAAAGAATTAAAAAAGCTTCAATTTTGCGGCTTAACCAATAAGGTATGGAAGATAACAGAGGAAGATGACAGTCAGGGTTATCTGGGAAGTTCTGCTCTGCCCATGTTAAAAACAGCCATGTTGGAAATCAGTAAACTTCAGGCTAAAGTAGTGGATATAAAAGAGGAGGAATGGGAAGCTGATCAGCTCTATGAAATGATAGCCAGAGAAGCCGGCTCCTTTCAGAAAGAGGCAGGTATAGCCTATAGAGGAACTGTGCGGTATGCGGAAGAAATAAAAGAGGTGGAAAGCCCTAAGTCCAATGTGTTCTCTCAGGTAAAAGAGCAGGGAGTATATGTGGTAGTCGGCGGTGCCAGCGGCATTGGCGCGGGAATTGTGGACATGCTTAAAAGCCTTGGAAATCCCAGGGTAGCCGTTATTGGCAGAAAATCAGAACACGACAGGAAAATCAAATACTTTTTAAGAGAGAGCGGTGAGGGTGTCGTTTATTATTCCTGTGATATTGCAGATTCCTCTTCTGTGAATGCGGTAATAGAAGAATGCATCACCTCTTTCGGAAAAATCAACGGTATCTTTCAATGCGCAGGTCTTCTTTCGGATAAATTAATTCATTTTAAGAATATGGAGGATTGTAATAAGGTCTTACAAGCCAAAATAACAGGAACTTATAATCTGGTCAGCGCTACAAAAGATTTAGGCTGTGATTTCTTTGTTTCCTGTTCCTCCATTGTTTCAGTGCTGGGAAACACCGGACAGATTGATTATGCTGCCGCCAACGCTTTTCTGGATTCTTATATGGAATATCTGGGACAAAAATATACGGAAACCTATTACGGCAGTATTAACTGGACATTATGGCAGGAAGGCGGTATGGGAAGAGATTCCCGTACCGTGGATAAATTCAGAGAAACTGCCGGTATTATAAAAAGCTATAACGGCTATTATGCTCTGCGTCAAATTCTTGGGGGCAGATATAACCGGATTATGGCAGTAAGCAATGAAGAAGGATTCTTGCAGGCCTTTCACCGGGAAAGTAGAAATTCAGGTCCCGACTTAGGGCAGCAATCAGCAATCAGCTTGGGAAACAATATAAATATAAAAGATGAGATTATTAAAATTCTGTCTGCTATCCTTGGTCTGAAGGAACAGGATATAGAAGAAGAAATTGATTTAAGGGAATTGGGCATGGAGTCCATTTCACTCATTGATTTTTCGGAAGCTATGGCTAAAAAGTTCAAAATTGATATCAATGCTTCCCTGCTTTTTGAATATACCACCATACGTGAAATTACTGACTTTATTTCAAAGCACTTTGAACCGGAAGAAGACAGCAGGATAGTACAGGAAACAGAAAGCAGAAGTGAAGACCTCCCCAAAATGACAGAAATATTTCATGATAATAGTTTTTCTGAATCGGATATCGCCATTATCGGATTTAGCGGGCATTTTCCGGATAGCAGTGATTACAGAGAGTTTTGGGATAATCTAGTCACCCATCATGAGTTTATACGGGAGATTCCAAAGGACAGATGGGATTGGGAAGTGCTGGCCCAGAAAGAGAAAAAAACAGCCGGTAAGACCAATGTCAGGTGGGGAGCTTTCCTTTCGGACATTGCCGGTTTTGATGCCTCATTTTTTCATATTTCTCCCAAAGAGGCAGAACTTATGGACCCTCAGCAGAGAATTGTTTTGGAGGACTCCTGGCATGCCCTGGAGGGGGCAGGGTATAAACCTCTTGAGGTCAGAGGCTCTAAAACAGGTGTTTTTATAGGTGCTTGCAGTACGGATTACGGAGATATGATGATAAAGAATAATCTCCCGTTGGAAGCTTATACCTCCACCGGAAGCTATTTATCTATTATTCCCGGCAGAGTATCC
This sequence comes from Bacillota bacterium, assembly GCA_023450835.1. Taxonomy (GTDB): domain Bacteria; phylum Bacillota; class Clostridia; order Lachnospirales; family Lachnospiraceae; genus Anaerocolumna. The sequence continues at coordinate 7,889 of JAEXGM010000015.1, forward strand.
TATTTCTTCGACTTTCACGGACCAAGCCTTGCTGTGGATACCGCTTGCTCCAGTTCCTTAACCGCCATTTATCAAGGGGTCAGGGCGCTGCAGGCAGGAGACTGTAATATGGCTCTGGCCGGTGGTATTAATATTATGGCAACGCCAAGATATCACCTGTCTTTTGACAATGCAGGAATGCTCTCACCAAAGGGATATTGCAGTACTTTTGACGAAGGGGCAGACGGGTATGCAAGAGCCGAGGGTTCCGGGATAATCGTATTAAAGCGGCTAAAAGATGCAATAGCAGATAAAGATACAATTCTTGCCACAATCAAGGGTGTTGGCATAAACCACGGAGGAATGGCAAATTCCTTAACTGCTCCCAATCCTTTAGCTCAAAGGGAACTGATAAAGGATGTTTACAAAAGGGCCGGAATAACCGCCGATACCATATCCTACATAGAAACCCATGGTACGGGCACCCCTTTAGGTGATCCCATTGAAATTAACAGTTTACAGGCAGCCTTTGCGGAATTAAAAGGTGACAGTAAGAACCGGCTGAACTATTGCGGGCTGGGGGCCTTAAAGTCCAATATGGGGCATGGAGAACCGGCTTCCGGAATCCTTGGAGTAATTAAGGTGCTTTTGTGTATGCAGAATAAGACCCTGCCCGGTAATCTTCATTTTAACCAGATGAATAAGAGCATCAATGTAGAGAATTCACCCTTTTATCTTCTGACAGAAAACAAAGAGTGGACGCCTCTTACAGATGATTCCGGGCGTGAACTGCCAAGACGTGCAGGTGTCAGCTCCTTTGGCTTTGGAGGAGCAAACGGGCATATTATAATGGAAGAATATCAGAAAAAGAACAGAGAAATAAAAGAAAGACGTGAGTTCTTTGTTTTATCCGGAAAAACAGAAAAGCAGCTGAAACTATATGCACATCGAATGCTGGATTTTCTGAATAGCTGTCAGAAACCGCTTAAAAAGGATATGGTTTCCGGCTTACAGGCATGGCTGGTAAATGCCTTTTCAGAAGAAATCAATATTAATTCAAAAGCTATGAGTTTAACGGATGAGTTCCTGAATATCGGCTGTGATACAATTATTTTTCAAAATGTAATTTCAAGGCTGAGAACAGAATTAGATATTATTCTTACCCTGGAGGCATTCATTGCAAATAATTCAATTGAAACACTGGCTCAATTTATCTCAGCAAATTTTACTCAGGAAGTAAAAACCTTTTTCGGAGGAGCGGATGTCCTCTTAGAACAGGAGGAAATCAAAGATAATTGGAATTATCCGAAAAGTCTGAGAGAAATCACCTATACACTGCAACACGGCAGAGAGGATATGGAGGAGCGCCTTGCATTTCTGGCGGACAGCTTTTCCACGGCAAGCTCTTATCTTGATGCCTACTTAAAGGAAGAGGAAAAGCCCGGATTATTTACCGGCAGAGTCAGCGTAAATTATAAAAGAAAAAGTGAGGCAGGTATTGATATCTCAGGTATAGAGGACAGTCTTGTATTAAACAGCTGGATACGGGGAGAGAAAATAAACTGGAACAGTATTTATTCTGAAATTGACAGGCCGGAACTTGTACTCCTGCCGGAATATCCTTTTGAACATAAGAACTTCTGGCTGCCTGTTTCCAATTCCGTTATTCCCTTTCATCAGCCTTTTGAGGAGGTAAGGAAAAGTGAACTTCATTTTTACCGCAGCAGCTTTAGGGAAGCCGGCTTAGCAAAGGAAACACAAAAGGACTATGAGCTGTTTAACCTGATTGGAGATTCAGAGCTTTGGCAAAAATATGCCCTTTTGCATGGTGGCGGAAAGCATCTTCTCTTTGATAGTTCTGTTACACAGGAAATGCTGGAGAATTATTTTTATAACCGTTATCGAAGCAGGCAGGAGGTCAGCAAAATATTGCTCCTTGAAAAAGAGATTGCTGTCACTGAAACAGACAGGTGGCAGCAGGTATTAAAGAGGTATCAGCTTCTAAGTAAAGCTATTTCTTCCTCTTTTAGAAATAAGGTAAGCATCTATGTTGTTACTGTTACGAAAAGCCGCACAGACAATGCAGCCTATGCCTTTTTTAAATCTCTGGAATCGGTACTCTCTAATGTTACCTTTAACACTGTCATGATTATGCCGGATACTGCCACAGATATCAACCTGATTATAAGAACCGAATTAGAGAATAGCAAGACAGGACAAGATATCAGGTATGAGCATAACAAACGGTTTGTACGGGAACTCCAGACGTATACTAACACAGAGGAGAAATACCGGTCTTTTGGCAGCGGCAAGACTTATCTGATTACCGGGGGCCTTGGAGGAATCGGGAAGATTCTGGCAAGGTATCTTGTAAAAGAATATAAGGCCAATCTCATCTTGACCGGCAGAAGCAGCCTTAACAGTGAAAAACAGTATCTGATAAAGGAGCTGGAAGGAGACGGCGGAAAGATTCTGTACCTTCCCTGGGATGTTACAACCAATCTGGACTCCGCAGATTTAGACCGGATACATAATACCTTTGGTGCGGTAAACGGCATTATCCATTGTGCAGGCTTTCTAAGCAGGGACGATATCTTAGTGCAGTCACAGGAAGACATGTTCCAGACCCTGCAGGTCAAAATCAAAGGAGCAGTGGAACTGGCTAAAGCATTCAGAAATGAACCTCTTGATTTCTTTGTGCTGTTCTCCTCTATCTCAGCAGACCTGGGTGATTTCGGTCAGTGCAGTTATGCTATGGCAAATGCTCTCCTTAATAACTGCGTAGATTATATTCATTCAGTCAGAGGAGAAGGTATGAATCAGACAAAAGCCATTTCTATCCATTGGCCCTTGTGGGAAAATGGAGGAATGCATATAGACCAGGGAGGAGAAGCACTCTACCTTAAGTCTTCTAAAATGAAATATTTAGAGGATGCCCTGGGAATGGAAGCTTTTGAGACTATACTAACCCACGGGGCAGACAGTATTTTGGTTTTAGCCGGAGATAAGAAAGAGCTGGATAACTCTCTTGGTGTAAGTAACGAAATATTGGTCCGGATGGAAGAAAGTGAGATTATAATGGAGAATTTCAGGAATGATACGAAAGTATTGGAAGAAATTAAAAGAATTGCTTCTGATATTCTAAAATTAAAGAAGGAAGAGCTGCAGGAGGATGCCCCTCTAAGTGAATTTGGGTTTGATTCTATTTTATTAAAACAATTTGCGGCTGATATAAATGACCGCTTTACTATTAATATTATGCCTTCCGTTTTCTTTGCCAACAGTACTCTTAAAGCCCTTGCAGGTTATCTGTCTGAAAAGGAAAAAGTAAGGATAGAGGAGAAGGCTGGCTGCAAAGAAAACCAGTACAAGGAACCGGACTCTCAAGGAAAGAGCGATTCTGACCAACGAGAGGAAGATATCGCAATCATTGGTATGTCTTTTCAATTACCAAAGGCTGTAACCCCAGAGGAATTTTGGGAAAATCTAACAAATCAGAAAGAGGTCATTACAGAGATCCCCAAAGAGCGCTGGAACTTTGAAGATAATTACGGAGATTTAAATGCCTCTGAGTCTACTACCAATTCAAAGTGGGGAGGATTTATTGAGGGAATTGATCAGTTTGACCCGGGGTTCTTTCGGATGACGCCAAAAGAGAGCGAATTAACGGACCCCCAGCAAAGACTTTTATTGGAGACCGTATGGAGACTTTTTGAAGATGCCGGTTATCAGGGAAGTGTATTAAAAGGACGAGATATCGGTGTATTCATAGGTGCACAGACCAACGAATACCGGGATTTGGTAAAAGAGGCCGGTCACACCAGCGGACAGGCGACAGTGGGAAATGCCATGGCAATGCTTTCCAACCGGATATCTTACTTTTTTGATTTTCACGGCATTAGCCAGACGGTGGAAACGGCGTGTTCCAGCAGTCTTGCAGCAATCCATAACGCAGTCAGGGCTCTTTTGAACAAAGAGATTTCCATGGCAGTGGTAGGTGGTGTTAATCTGTCTGTTACCGAGGAATCTTATATAACCGCCGCCAGACTGGGTATTCTCTCAAGTGACGGCAGATGCAAGACTTTTGATAAATCTGCCAATGGGTATGTGAAAGGGGAGGGAGTTATTGCTATTCTTTTAAAACCTTTTAAGGAGGCAGTAAAAGACGGTGATAATATCCACGCCGTTATAAAGGGTGTGGGAGTTAACCACGGAGGCACGGCAAGTTCTATTACCGCTCCCAACTCCAACGCCCAGGCCCAGTTACTTAAAAATACTTATAAAAATGCAAATATCAATACGGCAACTATTTCTTACATAGAGACCCATGGTACCGGAACGGAGCTTGGAGATCCGGTTGAAATTGAAGGTCTTAAGCTGGCCTTTTCAGAGATTCAAAAGGAATATGGAGAAGAGAGTGCCTGCGGATACTGTGGTCTTTCAAGTGTTAAAACCAATATCGGGCATTTGGAACCGGCAGCCGGATTAGCAGGGCTTATAAAGATTATTTTGTCCATGAAGCACAAAATGTTTCCCGGAATAATGAATTTTAAGGAATTAAATCCTTATATCCACCTTGAAAACACTCCTTTTTATATCGTAAAAGAGAACCGGGAATGGACCAGATTAAAAGAAAAGAATGGCAATGAAATCCCAAGAAGAGCAGGAATCAGCTCCTTTGGCTTCGGAGGCACAAATGCTCATCTGATTGTTGAAGAATATGACACCCCTAAGGAAGCGGTACCCTTAAAAGGAGAAGAACTCTTTGTTTTCTCGGCAAGAACACCAAAAGTATTAGAGGCTTATCTGGAAAGCTTTATTAAATTCCTAGAATCGGAAGGAGAGAGGCTTAACTTAAGTGAAGCAGCCTACACCCTCCAAACCGGCCGTGAAGCAATGAAGTACAGGGGAGCAGTAATTGGAACCAGCCCGGAGGAATTAGTACAAGGCCTAAAAAAGATATTAAATCAGCAGCCAGGGGACAATATTTTTACAGGTGAGGCAGCAGAACACAGTGGGGGAAATTACTCTTCTAACAGTCTGGCTCAATTAGCCAGGGCATGGGTAAAGGGTGAATTCTCAAACTGGAGTGAATTTTATAAAGACACAGAGATAAATAAAATCTCCCTTCCTACTTATCCTTTTGATAATCAGCGCTATTGGGTAAAAGAAAACCGAAACAAGGAGCAGTTGTCAGCGGTAAAGGCCATAGAAGCCGAGAAGGTACACAGGCCACAAAAGGATTTGTTACAGTCGGTTCTGGTACAGGACTGGATGGATACCGGAAGTGATTATGTAAGCAAATCCATACATTTTCGGATTCATAAAGAGCATATCGGAATTATTACAATGGAGGACAGGGAAAACAAAAATATGTTTTCTATGGACCTGGTAAAGGGCTTAATGTCAGTCTTTCATCAAATTAATTCCATGGAGGAGATTAAAGCAGTTATTGTGGAAGGCTATGATAATATTTTTGCCATGGGAGGTATGAAACAAACTCTTTTGAACATAGCAAACAGAGACGAGACTTGTGCGGATGCCACCTTTGTATATGACTGCATTTTACATTGCAAAGTGCCGGTTATAGCAGCAATGCAGGGACATGCCTTTGGAGGAGGTTTCACCTTTGGGCTTTTTGCGGATATTACCATTGCTTCGGCAGAAAGTCTGTATAGTGCCAACTTTATGCAGTACGGATTCACGCCAGGGGTGGGAACCACTTATATACTAAAAGAGAAATTAGGCAGCGGACTTGCAAATGAACTGATGTATACGGCAAAGACCTATACAGGAAGCGAATTACAGCAAAGAGGAGTCTCCATTCAAGTAATGCCCCAAAGTGAAGTTTATGCTGCGGCTCTTGAAATTGCTGAGAACATTATTAAGAAACCTGCCCAGTCCGTCCGGGTATTTAAGGCCAATATGAGTGAAATTATTCTGGAAACCCTGCCTTCCTTTATAGAACGGGAAGCAAGAATGCAGGAAATAGCTTTTGCGAAGATGGACGCCCATGGACTGATTGATCATTTCTTTGACAGAAGTGAGGAGAAGACAGTAAAAACCGCAGAAACTGCGGAACCAGAGAAAAAAAGCGGATTGAAACTATTACAAGGACAGGCTGTTCCCGTAATGCAAAAAGAACTTCCCAATAAAGGCATTACGCTAAATAGTAAAAAAGAGCCAACAATATCCCTAGAGATTAATAAAGATAAAGAGTGTTCCACCAACCAGAGTAATCTTATAAGCAGTAAAAAGGAATCCGTGATAACTGCCCTTAAGGGGATAATCAATGAGGTAATATCCGTTCCGACAGAACATCTGGATAATTATGAAAGCTTTAAAGACATGGGAATTGATTCTATCAGCGGCCTTGAGATTGTAAGAAAACTCAATAAGAATTGGGGAATAACTTTAGACTCTATTGTTATTTATGACCATCCCTCCATACAGCAATTGGCTGAAAAAATTATGGCAGTTCAAGTGAATGACCCGGCAAGTGTCAAAGAAACAAACTACCGTAATGAGGAGGAACCGCTTTTTCAATCTTTTGCTAATCAGAGTATTAAGAACAGGCACCCCAAAAGTATAGATTCTATAAACCCTCTGCCAAGCGTGGAACATGAAAAGAAGAAAAATGAGGTTAAAAAATTCCTGTGTGAAGTGATTGAGCAGCTTACAGGAATAGAGCGTGAGAGTTTAAACAGTGAGACCACCTTCAAAGAAATGGGAATCGATTCCATTAACGGGCTTGAACTAATCCGGGACATTAATCATAAATACAAAGCAAATATTGAAACCATTGCTATCTATGATTATTGCAATATTGAGACTCTGTCAGATTATATCACCGGAAATCTAACCGAAGAGACAAAGGGATACGATAAGGGAATTTCAGAGGAGGAAGAAGAATTAAAAAGGATGCTCACGAAGTTATATAACAATGAAACGGATTTAGAAGAGGTAAGTCACTATCTGAGGAGATAATTTTCAAAAATACGTTGCATTTTCAAAATTTTCTATTAAAGCAGTATCGCAGGCAAGCCTGTGATATGCACGGGGTTAAGTTTGAAGGTTCCTTTCAAACAATTTATTAAGGCAGTAACGCAGACAAGTCTGCGTTATGCAGGAGGTATAAGTTTGAAAGTTCCTTTCAAACTACCTATTAAAGCAGTATCGCAGACAGGTCTGCATTATGCAGGAGGTGTAATCATGAGTAACCAGGTTGAATTTACAAATGAAATATTAACTATGATAAATAATCGCGAAATAACCCCTGAAGCCGGAATGAAAATGATAAAAAATTTCCCCCTAAGGGAGAATGGGTCCAAGGAACAGAAAAAAGGCGTTGCTGTTATCGGAATGTCCGGAATTTTTCCCGGAGCAGACAATATCATTGATTTTTGGAACAACCTGGTTAACGGAAAAGATACGGTCACAGACTTTACCAGCCGTTGGGACAAAGAAGCTTATTACAGCAATGAGTACACGGATTGGGGAAAAACAAATATAATGGCCGGCGGGGTTTTAACGGATATTTATAAATTTGACCCGGAATATTTTAATATTACCCCTCTGGAAGCTCAGTTAATGGATCCCCAGCAAAGGCTGTTTTTGATGGCCGCCATAAAAGCGATAGAAGACGCCGGCTATGGGACCAAAGACTTTTACGGAACAAAATGCGGCGTATTTGCGGGAGTAAGGGCAGGAGATTATGAGAGTTTGGTAAAGACCAATAAAAAAGATATAAACAGTTTGTGTATGACCGGAAACAGTACCTCCTTACTTCCTGCCAGAATATCCTATTATTTGAATCTTACAGGACCCGGTATAGCAATTGATACCGCCTGCTCCTCCTCACTGGTAGCAATCAGCCAGGCAGCTGCAAGTATTATAAACGGTGAATCAGAGACAGCCATAGCAGGTGGAGTCAGCCTTTATACCACACCGGAGCTGCTGATTATGACCAGTAAGGGAAAAATGCTGTCAAAGCAGGGGCAGTGCAGAGCCTTTGATGATTCGGCGGATGGTTTTGTATTAAGTGAAGGACTGGGATGTATCCTGTTAAAGGAAGTATCTCAGGCCATTGCGGATAAGGATCATATTTATGGAATTATTAAGGGCTTTGGTATTAATCAGGACGGAAAAACAAATGGTATTACCTCCCCCAGTGCAGTTTCCCAGTATTCTCTTGAAAAAGAGGTCTACCAAAGATTCTCTATTAATCCCGAGGATATCAGTTATGTAGAGACCCATGGAACCGGTACGAAACTGGGAGACCCCATAGAGTTTTCCGCTTTAAACCGCTCTTTTAAGGAATATACCAATAAGAAAAAATATTGTGCCCTGGGCTCTGTTAAGACGAATATCGGACATACTCTGGCAGCGGCCGGCGTGATAGGTCTAATGAAAGTACTCCTTTGCCTGGATCATAAAAAACTGGTACCCTCCCTTCATTATGATAAACCAAATTCTCATTTGGCCCTGGAGGACAGCCCTTTTTATATTAATACACGGTATGAGAATTGGGAGCCGGTAAATGGCAAACGAATGGCAGCTGTCAGTTCTTTTGGATTAAGCGGAACAAACTGCCATCTGGTAATAGAAGGATATGAGGCAGAGGAAGGGGATAGCCTTATACAAAAGGAATTACCTGGTTTTTTCCCTATATCCGCTAAGTCCGAGCAGGGGCTGAGAAACAATTTAAGGGCCCTTAAGAAGAGCCTGGAAGAATATAATGAGGGTAATACCTTATCCGAGATAAGCCAAACCTTAATAAAGGGCAGAGATCATTTTGAATTCCGCTCAGCTATTGTTGCAGCTTCTAAAGAAGAACTGCTTAACGGGTTAGAGCAGCTGCTAAAAAAAGAAATCTGTAAGGGCAGTACTATGAGCGCCTGGGAAGAGGATAAAAATACACTTCTGGCTAAAGAGTATGTACAAGGGGAAACCATTGATTTTGATTTGTTGTATAAAGAAAACCTTAATAAAATCAGTATCTATAGTGACGGATTTCAGTATAAAGAGGTCAAAATTCCAAATATTGACCATATAGTGCCGAAAGGACAGGAAAACAGTACACCTCTATTACGGAAAAAGAGTTCGGAAAATGGCAGCACTGCCTTTACCGTGACCCTAAAGGCAGATGACTTTTTCTTAAAAGATCATCTGCTACAGGGGAGTATGGTACTTCCGGGGGTGGTATATTTAGAACTTGTTTGTGAAGCCGGAAGGGCCCTGGGCATTGAGGTAAAGAACATCAGAGACCTTCAATGGATTACCCCCGTCCTATTGGAAAGCGGGCAAAAGGATATTGAAGTGGAAGCAAAGGAGAAAGAAGGAAAGATTTCCTATCAGATTACTTCCCTTAACGAACAGGGAAGAAAATGCCTTCATTGTACCTGTTATTCCCTTGCAGAAACACCCGGTCAGGCTATAGCCCAAAGTATATCCGTAAACCAAATAAAAGAGTTCTATAGCACTCCGGTAAACCCCGATGAGATTTATGATACCTGCATAAAAATGGGAATATACCACGGCGATTCTATGAGAACCATAAAGGAAGCATATGCCGGTGAGAGCGGATGCTTATCCCGCCTTTATCTGGAGGCTGTAAGAGAGCCCAAAGAATATATACTCCATCCTGCAATTATGGACGGAATCCTTCAGACGGTTATTGGCATTACAGCGGTAAGAGAAAAACTAAAAGAGGAACCCTTTGTACCCTATTCCATTGGAGAACTCAATATAAATGGACCTCTTGAAAAAAGTTGTTTTGTCAGGTTTACAACAGGCAGTGAAAAAAATAAATTTAATGCCACAGTTTTTAATGAAAACGGCAAAGTATTAATTGTAATAAAGGATTATGTAATTAAAAATTATACGAAAGGCAATAAAACGAATAGTAACATCCTAATTGATAGCAACCTTCTTATCAATAAGAATACCGGTGATATCAGCAATACTTTAAAAAACAACAACATTGCATCATATGGAAATATCCAAATGAATAGCAATACCGGAGCAAACAATCATCTAGAAAGCAACAATCAGGAACTGGTTTATTTAAAAGAAGAGTGGCTTCAAAAGCCTTTAACTGCTTCAAATAATAACAGACACATGGAACAGGTACTGGTATTTGGCGGAGATCCGGAATTTATGAAACAAATACCGGGAGAGGTAACTTTTGCAGCTTACGATAATTACTATGAGAAACGAGACAATCATACCTATGTAATTAATCCCTTCATTCAAGAGGATTATAAAAAAATATTTGAGGAATTACAGAGCAGTCCTCTGAAACTGACAGACATAATATTTATACTTCCGGATACGACGGATAAGTATTCTTCCTTTGTACTTCCTGTGTTCGGAGCTATCAGACAATACTTTTTACAACGGGAAGAAAAAGGTGCTAACTTTACGGTCGTCGCCACAAACAGCAGCCAAACTCCTCAGGATATTGCCATTTATGGTCTTTTGCAAACCGCATATCTTGAGAATCCAAAGCTTTCCGTAAACATGGTCGTATTAAAGGGCTGGAACCAAATCTGGAAGAAACGATTACTGGCGGAGGTTTTATATCCTTCTCCTCTAAATGCTCTTATAAAGTATGACGAAGAAGGACGCAGGTTTATCAGAAATATTACTGTACTTAAGGGAACTGAAACAGGTATTGAAACAGGCAATGAAGCAGGTATTGAAATTTTACAAGAAAATAATATTTCAATAAGACAAAAAGGGCATTATGTCTTAACTGGCGGAACAGGTGGTCTTGGCATTATTTTTGCAAAACACCTTATTGACACCTACCAATGCCGAGTTACCCTCATTGGCAGAGGCGCCAGAGAAGCTGCCCTCCAAAGAATACGAAACAGCGGATTAAAAGAAGATTATGTTACCTACTACAGAGCCGACACAACAAACCTCCCGGAAATGGAGCAGGCATTTGCAGATATTCGTAAAAACCAGGGCGGCATTAACGGTATTTTACAGTGCGTGGGCACAATTAAAGACCGGTATATGATACATAAAACGGGCGAGGAGTTATTGGAGGTTATAAATGCCAAGGTTTTAAGTGCACAGGTATTAGATGCTGTAATAAAAGAAGACAAACCGGACTTTGTAGTATATTTCTCAGCTATGGCGGCTGTAGTTGGCAATGCAGGACAATGTGATTATGCTTATGCCAATTATTATTTGGATGAGTACGCCAAACTCCGCAACAGTCTGGCAGCGGCAGGCGAATGCACAGGACATACCTTATCCATTAACTGGCCTTTATGGGATTCCGAGGGTATGAACATCGACGAGAACACAAGGATATATCTTAAGAATAAATTAGGCATGATTAAAATGCCGGCAGAAACGGGGGTCACTGTCCTTGAGTATGCCCTTAGTCAAAAGATAAGCCAATGCAGTGTTATTTATGGTAACAGGTTAACAATAGAGGAGTACTTTATGCAGAATCAAGCAAAGGAAGCAGGACCGGTGAGTAAAAATATAAGAACAGACAACTCTCTACAAGAAATTACGATTAGTATGCTTAAGAAGATATTTGCAAAGGTCATATTAAAGGCAGAAGAAGAACTGAAGGAAGATGAAACCTTCGAGGATATGGGGATTGATTCCATTATTATAATTGGTATCAACTGGGAGTTAGAGCAGATATTCGGCTCTATTTCAAAGACTCTTTTATTTGAATACAATACCATTTCTGCTTTAGGGGAATTCCTTACAAAGGAATATAAGAATATTTTAGAAGAAAGATCGGGTCTGCTGGCAGCCCAAAACGAGAGTGAAACCATGACCGTGGATGCGGTCACTGTAATCCCGGTTAGCAGCACCACAGGAGAGGGTACTCCTAAACACGCAGAAGAGGAAGAAATTGCAATTGTCGGCCTTAGCGGACGGTTCCCGGAAGCCGACACTTTAGAAGAGTTTTGGGAGAACTTAAAAGAGGGAAGAGACAACATCCGGATAGTTCCAAAGGAACGCTTTGAAGTGGAGAGTTACTATAATGAGGATAAGGACAGCCTTGGAACTACCTATGGCAAATGGGGCGGATTTTTAAGTGAGGTGGATTTATTTGACCCCATATATTTTAACATCTCTCCCAAAGAGGCAGAGATAATGGACCCCCAGGAGAGGCTGTTTCTGGAAGAAGCCTATAAGGCCCTAAGTGACGCTTGTTATACCAGAGAAGAGCTTAAGAAATACAAGGTGGGAGTTTATGCAGGAGTAATGTATGGTCAATATCAGCTGTTTAGTCAAAAAGAGGAGAAAAGAGTGATAGGTTCCTCCTATGGCAGTATTGCAAACAGAGTTTCCTACTACTTTGATTTCCACGGTCCAAGTATTGCCCTTGATACCATGTGTTCTTCTTCCCTTACTACCATACATCTGGCTTGTGAAAGTATTAAACGGGGGGAATGTGACATGGCTCTGGCAGGAGGTGTGAACATCTCTGTGCACCCGAATAAATACCTGCTGTTAAGTCAGGGCAAATTCCTGTCTACGGATGGAAAATGCAGAAGTTTTGGCGATGGCGGCAATGGCTATGTTCCGGGCGAAGGCGTAGGAGTTGTGGTTCTTAAATCACTGAGTAAAGCAATTGCTGATAAGGATAATATATATGGAACCGTAAAATCCACAGCGGTCAATCATGGCGGAAGAACGAATGGATTTAGTGTGCCAAATCCCAATCTGCAGGGAGAACTGGTTAAAGAAGCTATTCAGAAGGCAGGGATAGAGCCCGAAAGTATAAATTATTTAGAGACCCATGGCACCGGCACGGCCCTTGGTGATCCCATTGAGATTACCGGACTGTTAAAGAACTTTCCCTTTGATGGAAAGAATCAGGATACAATCTCTATCGGTTCCGTAAAATCCAATATCGGACATTTGGAATCGGCCGCAGGAGTTGCGGCGATAGCAAAGGCATTACTGCAAATGAAGCATAAAAAGCTGGTCCCTTCTCTTCATTCAAAACATTTAAACAAAAATATTAACTTTAGGGAAACCCCCTTTAAAGTACAGCAAAACTATGAAGAATGGAAGCCGGTTGTGAAGGAAGATGGCAGTAAAATGCCCAGAAGATGCGGTGTCAGTTCTTTTGGAGCCGGAGGTTCCAATGCCTTTTTAATCCTGGAAGAATATGATTCCCTCTCGCCGCAAAAGGAAAATGAACCCCAAATTATAATACTCTCCGGAGGAAGCAAGGCGGCATTAAAGGAATATATAAGAGCACTCAGAGAATATGTAAGAAAACATGCTCCAGACAAGGACATGGCTAAACAGGGAGCTGCAAATGAATTAAAGTATGAAGAACTTACTCTTAATAATATAGCCTATTCTTTGCAAAAGGGCAGAAATACCTTAACCGAAAAAGTTGCCTTTACAGCATATGACAGGGAGGATTTCATAAATAAACTCTCCCGTTATTTAGAGGACGATTATACAGAAATCCATACAGCCAGCACAAAATCACAAAAGCTGACCGCTAATCAGGAAGAAACATTTAAAGCTGCACTTTTGCATCAGGATTATGATTCCATCATTAAGTTATGGCTTGACGGTGCAATATTACCTTGGGAGGAACTGCATACCGGAGGCAGCAAGAGAAGAATCTCCCTTCCCTACGTGCCATTAAACCGAAAAAGATACTGGTATAACAGCTATCAAAACCCCCTGCAATCAGCCGTTAAAACGCAAGAGAGTACCTCCCCTGTCGTGCCTGTTGAACAGAAGAAGGCAGAGTATCCGGAAGGTTCTTCCTTAAGTAAGATTTATGAACTGGCCGGAAATTATAGCGGAGAGGAGATTTCCTTAGAAATCCTTGAAGGAAAGATTGCACTTGTTAAAATGCAGGATTTTAAAGGACGCAATTCTTTTTCTGAGGAAGTAATTGCAGGATTAATACACGCTTTTGAGAGAATTAACAGGGATTTAAACATAAAAGCTGCCATTGTAACAGGCTATGAGAATATTTTTTGCATGGGCGGTACGAAGAAACAGCTTGAGAATATATCAAATAATTTATCCCGGTTCAGTGATATTCCTTTTCTTTATAAAGTATTTTTAGAGGCAAGAGTTCCTGTCATAGCAGCAATGCAAGGCCACGCAAACGGCGGCGGCATGCTATTTGGATTGTATGCGGATTTTGTTATTATGGCGGAAGAATCCACATACAGCGCAGTTTTTACAAAGTATGGATTTACTCCCGGAATGGGAGGAACCTATATTATAGAAAAGAAACTGGGAGAAAACATTGCAACGGAAATGATGTATACGGCAAGGGCCTTCTCAGGTGAAGAGCTAAAAGCCAGAGGCAGTTCAGTTATTATAAAAAAACGCACCCAGGTATTAAATGAAGCGCTCTCAATTGCCAGAATGCTGGCAGAAAAACCTCTGATAACCATTGAGACTCTAAAAAAAGAATTATCCGAGCGTAAATTAAAGGAACTGGATTATTATATCGCACAGGAAGAGAAAATGCACAGGGAAACCTTTAATAAGGAAGAGGTCAGGGAAAGAATCAATCATTTCTATATCTCTGAAGAGAAGCAGGAAACGGCAGCCGCAGCAACCATAGTCACCACAGCCACAACAACCACAGCCATGAAAACCACAGCAGTAAAAACCGCAGCCGTGAAAACCGGGGCGGTAAAATGGGGATTGGACAGCTTGACGGAAGGAACGAAAGCACCTTTGACTCCA
>JAEXGM010000051.1 GCA_023450835.1 Bacillota bacterium
TTTGTATGTTCATGGACCTATGCCCTTTCTATGGATAGTAAATGTAAAGATTCAATGAAAGTATAACACATTTTTATATAGTTTAATGATTTAATTATATACGCCAAATGGATAGTGTGTCAATCGGAGTTGAATAGAAACTTTATGTGTTTAATTAAGGCCGTTTAAAAAGTGCTCATTGAGTTTCCAAAAGAAATTTATAACATAAATGTTATAGTTCATAAATGAATGATTTATTTGAAGAAGATCTTTCCAATTAGAATAAACTATAATATACATATTGAGAGAGAACAATCTGGGTATTGCTATAATATAAATGGAATATTAGAGAAAAAAATAGGATATAAATACAATTTCCAGAAAGCTACTAATGATAACATCACTCTTTAGCCTGTAGTATTATGTGGGGCCCTTCTGTTAAGGGATTTACATAGATATAAAAGCTTTGAGGAGAAAAAAATGAAAAGAAGTTATTTGAAAGTGTGTGCATGTGTTCTTATTCTGACAATGTTAACCGAAATATTACCGGCTGATGCCTATGCAACTGTAAATGCAGCCGTGTCGAGTGTCAATAGTGAGCTCGAAGAAACGAACACTGTTATAAACGGTGTACAGAATGAGCAGCCGGAGGAAGTAACACCTCCCCAAGTCCTCGGGGAAATTGAAAGTGAAAGAACAGCCTATGAAAAACAGTTCTACATGAGTGACCATTCTATTAAGGTTGTTGTGTATTCTGAACCAGTACATTACTATGAGGATGGTGAATGGAAGGATATTGACAACACTCTTACACTGGAAAAACCTCAGAATAGTGATGATATTACCGGATATGCCAACAAAGCTGGTGATTTTTCGGTAAAGCTGGCGGCGGATACTGACGAGGAAAATCTGGCTAAGTTGGAAAAGGATAAATATACGCTGGAGTTTAACCTGATAAAAGAAGAGGAGCCTGCCAGACCCTTAAAAGGTGTAATTGATAGTCAGGGTAATGACATCGATGAGGTGTCTGCCGGTGAAATATTTGATAAAGAAATTCTTACTCCGAATGTGGTGAGTGATTCCGTAGTGTATTCCGGCATTGCCGATAAAGCAAATACGGACCTTGAGTATAAGGTAACCGGTTCCGGATTAAAGGAAAACATAATAATTAATGAGAAGCAGGATACATATGAATACAGCTTTCAAATAAAGGCTGATAACCTGCAGCTCACCCTAAAGGATAATGAAATCACAGCAGCAGATAATAAAACAGGGAAATTTGTTTACTCAATTCCAGCACCTTTTATGTATGATGCTAGTAACAGATTATCTGATGCAGTAGCATATGAATTAATAAAAACGGCAGATGGATATCAGCTTACCATTAAAGCCGATAATTCTTGGATTAATAGAAAAGAAACAAAGTTCCCGGTAATTATTGATCCGGTAATTAGTACCAATGAAAAAGGAGTAATTGATTCTACCTTCGTTGCTTCAAAAACCCCAAATGTAAATTACAGCACATATGGAAGTGCATTAGTAGGCGTTGACACCTCTGTATACAATAAGTGCCGAACTCTGCTAAAGGTGCAAATGCCTGAATTAAATCAGGGGGATATTATACAGGGAGCTTATTTGAATCTGTTACAATATAAAGTAAGTTCCTATACCAGCAGTAACCCGGATATGCCAGTGAGTGCATACCGTATTACAAGAGATTGGAATGTCGGGAATGTTACATGGAACAATATGCCGGATTTTGGCTCGGGAATAGATTCCAATGAGATAGATTACAATTATATCAGTGTCAAAGACAATGGGAAAACACCAACAAAGACCTTTAATATTACAAAAGCAGCTAAGTTATGGTATGACGGTGATGACAGTGAGGATGATAACTTCGGTATTATGCTTGCGGCGGAGAAGGAAGACGGTAATAATTCCGAAGTGGCTATCAATGCAAGCTATTATATGGAGGATAACCAGGATTCCAGTGCATACCCTATGCTTGTGTTATACTACCGTAACAGTAAAGGAATTGAAGATTATTATTCTTATACCAGTCTAAGTGCAGGAAGTGCAGGAAATGCGTATGTGAATAATTACACAGGGAATTTGGTATTTACGCAGCAAGGAGTCACTACCAGTGGATTAAAAATGCCGGTATCTATCTATCCGGTTTATAATGTGAATAATTCCCTGAACCCAAGGTTTAATACCCAGCAAGTCAGCGGTTTTGGCTGGAAGCTGAATATTCAGCAGTACATTGAAGATTCTTCACACTATGGGCTGAAAGATAAAGCCCAGGATACTTATCCGTATGTTTATGTAGATGAGGACGGAACAGAGCATTATTTGAAAAAGATAGTAAAAGATGGTATGACCACCTATGTCGATGAAGATGGGTTGGGGATTACTGCGACAATTAAAAATAATGTTTTTACAATGGAAGACAGTAAGAATACGGTTATGACCTTTGGTAGTGATAATAACCTGCGCTCTGTAAAGGATGCAAATGGTAACATAATGAATATTGTCTATACAGATGGTATCATAACTTCTGTGCAGGATGGGGCTGGAAAAGTTATAACGGTTACCAGCAGTGCTGATTTAAAAATAACAGGTATTACAGATCCTTCTGGAAGAATGACAAAATACAAAACAAACGAAGGCAGACTGACACAGGTCACCAGGCCGGATGGGACAATAGAAACCTATTCTTATGATGGCAAAACGCTGATTTCCATTACTGACTCCAACGGGTATGGGATGGAATTTACTTATCTGCCTAGTACAAAAGCAACGAGGATATCCACTGTCAGGGAATTTGGAACGAATAAAGGGACTGATGCCAAAACATATGGGCAGCAGATGGGCTTTTCTTATACGGATTATAATAATACAGAGGTTATAACCAGTGGTGCAGACAGTAAATATGGGAATGAAGACGATGTTATAACCACTTACCGTTTTGATAGTTATGGGCGTCTGATTGCTACCCAGGCAAGAACTAAGGATGGGCAGATAGGAGCCTCCACTGCAAAGTATGAGGACACCAGTAGTGAGAATGCAAATTTAAAAAAGGCGAATCGTATAAAAGAAAGTATCAGCTTGGAAAGTAATGTTAACAACCTGTTACTGAACCATAATGGAGAGAGCCTTACAAACTGGGAAACCATCAAAACTGGTGATAGTACCGAAACCATTGCAAATTCTACTTTTTATCACTACACAGGAAGTAAATCCCTTAAAATTGGGGTAGCTTCTGCCACCGCAGGTAGCAATGTAAGATTACGCCAGATGTTAACAAGTCAGACCGTAGTTCCTGGAGAAACATATACTTTATCAGGCTATGTAAGAACAGTAGGCCAGACGCCTTTGGTGTCAGGGACTTATGGAGCAGGTTTGCTTGTCTACTGCTATATGGCGGATGGTTCTACCACATCATACTACTCGGATTATATTTCATCTGATACGGATAGTTCAATTAATAACGGCTGGAGAAAATTAAGTGTAACCTTTACAGTACCTGTAGATGCCATCAAAACCTCAGTGAATCTCCTGCAAAGGGGAACGAACGGTAATGCCTATTTCGATGCTCTTCAATTAGAAAAGGGAAAGGTAGCAAATAAATATAATTTTCTTGAAAATGGAAGTTTTGAGAATAGTAATGCCCTGTATGGGTACGGAAATTACAATCTGACACTTAGTGATAGTATGGATAAACCAATTACAAATGACAGTAGATTTGCTATTGATGGAAAAGTTGGTTTTAAGGTAGTGGGAGAAAAGAGTAAGAGTAAGTATTTAAGCCAGGAGGTGGCAGTATCAGGGACCGAGGAGGATATCTATGCTATCAGCGGCTGGGCCAAGGCTTATTCCATATCGGAGCTTATACAGAATTCTGATAACAGTATAGACCGTAAATTCAAAATATCCATAAAAGTGACTTATACAGACGGTACCTTTGTCTGGAAAGATCCCGTAGAATATACACCGGATAGTATTCTTTGGCAGTATGGAGTATCTGTCATCAATCTCAGTGATGGAACATCTACTGTGAAAACACCTTCCACTATTACTATTTATCCAAGATACGATTATCAGGCAAATGCAGCATACTTTGATAATCTGTCGATTATAAAGGATAGTTCCGTCAGCTATACCTATGATGATAACGGAAATCTTAACTCGGTAGCAGCCAGTGCAGAGCAAAAGGCTAACATAGAATATGACAGCCGCACAAATGATCTGACAAAAGTAAAGGATGCGAAAGGATTTGATTATCAATATACTTATGATAATAAGCATAATTTAACACAGGCGAAGTCCCAAAAGGGAGTAAATTACCAATATACTTACGGAAGCAGTAGTCCTGGTAATCCGGACAGCTTGACAATACAGGGAGGCAGCCTGAAGATTCTCTCGAATTTTATCTATAACTCAGGCGGTAATTTTCTCTCTTCCGTGGCTGACCAGGATGGTTATAGTACATCGTATTCCTATAACGAAGATAAAGGAACGCTCCAGTCAGTAACAGACACTCAGGGGAATATGATAAGCTATACCTACGATGATAAGAATGATAATCTATTGAGTGTTAAAGCTATAAACGGAGATAAGACTATATCCAACGGCTATTCCTATGAAAATGGGATGCTAAATTCTATTACACATAATGATTTTCAATATTTGTTCCGATATGATGATTTTGGAAATAAGGCTTCCGTAATGGTTGGAAATAATCTTCTTAGAGAATATGGATATCAGGCTGAAAATGGAGCACTAGCAAGTATAAAATATGGGAACAATGATACGAATACATTTTCCTATGATACCTATGGTAATATTGTGAAGGAATCTATTAATGGCAGTGAGCGTTATCAATGGTATGCGGATAATTCTGGTGAAATCATAAAGCATGTGGATTTACTAAATCAACTGCAATACAATTATGAGTATGATACGACAGACCGTTTAATCCGGCAGGAAGTTATTGATACCTCTAAACCTGCCAGTTCACAGAGAAATGCTTATTTGACGGAATATGGTTATGATGTTAATAACAACATAACCAAGCTAGTAAATAAAGCCGGCAGCCAGACACTGGTAAATCTTTATGGATATATTGAGGATAACTTACCGTCACTTTATACATTACCCTCAGGGAAGACTGTTACCTATTCTTATGATAGTTTAAATAGATTAAACAGTTATGAGATTAATACAACCACACCAATTCATGCAGACTATATGTACTCCTCTTCGAAAAGAAATGCAGAAGGGGAAAGTACTTACCGTACTTTGAAGATTTATCAGGAAACGGTTGGAAATACAGGGTATAGGTACAGCTATGATAAGTTGGGTAATATTACAAATATCAAAGAAAAGCAATCTAATGGCACATATACAGACATAAATTTTTATAAATATGACAGCTTAAATCAGCTGATAAGAGAGGATGATGCAAAACAAAATCTTACCAAGGTCTATGCATATGACCAGGGAGGGAATATAATAAGCATAAAGGAATATGCTTATATCCCATTAACAGAGGACTTAAGTAATACAGAACCTAACAATACTATTGACTACGAATATGGAGATACCAGCTGGAAAGATAAACTCACAGCTTATAATGGACAACCTATCACATATGACGAAATAGGAAATCCCCTAACCTATGTCGGGTATAACTTGACCTGGAACAATGGAGGAGAGCTTACTACACTTGCCGGAAATGGAGTATCCGCGTCTTATACTTATGATGCTGATGGTTTAAGAGCCACCAAGACTGTAAATGGTGTCAAGACAACTTATCAATACCTAGATGGACAGCTTCAGTACGAGAAGAAGGGCAATACCGAAGTTTATTATTTATATGACGCAGATGGGAAGTTAAAAGGATTACGAACTGTAAATTCTGGCGGAACAGTAAAGGATTACTATGTCGTAACAAATACACGCGGGGACGTAACTCAAATTTATGATGAAGCCGGTACTTTACAGGCGGTATATACTTATGATGCATGGGGAAAGATACTTTCAATCAAAGATGGGTCAGGAAATGAAGTAACCAGTGATGCTCATATTGGAAAGCTGAACTCATTAAGGTATAGGGGATATTATTATGATGATGAGATAAGACTGTATTATGTGGGCAGTAGGTATTATGATTGTAATATAGGTAGATACCTAAATGCAGATGATTCTGATGTTTTAGATAATACCCAAGGCGGACTTATTAATACAAATTTATTTGCATACTGTCTAAATAACCCTGTTAATCATTCGGATCCAAGCGGATATTGGGTTGTTGATGCAATTTTCCTTGCGGCAGATATTGCTGAAATGGCAATGCATCCATCTGCTGCTGGAGCGGCTATGATATTAATTGATATTGTTTGTTTTGCAGATGCTTCTGGAGCAGCATCTGCAGGGGTACATGCAATAGAAGCAGGTTCTAAAATATTAAAAGTAGCAAAAGTAGTTGATGAAACAAAAGATGTCATTAGAATAACAGATGAAACACATAAATTTTACGAAACAGAGCGTGCTGCAAGAAGAGCTGCATTTAGGGATGCTGGGATAGGAAAAAATGGAGCAAGAATAGCGAGTGAAGAAGAATTTAAAGTGGGTTCAAGAAATTCTAGAGGAAAAACTGAGCCACGGAAAGTATGGAAGTCACCGGATACTAAAAAAACTGTTGCTCATGATAAATATGGTCATAAAAATCCTCTTCAGAGCCCGCATTATAATGTTTATGACACTACAGGACGTAGTACCCATTATTATTATCCAAGCAAATATTTACCTTATTAGGAGTATTGTAAATGAATATGATATTTGAAAAACATGAACCTGCTATTATAAATAATGAAAATTTTAGTTTTTACAGCATTGATGATGAAACTGCAAAATGGAGATTTTGTACTCCCCCCGATTGCCTTATTAGGTTAAATCGATATTTGATTGAAAAGGACTCAATTGTTCAATTTATTAATATGCTTATTAGCAACTATGATGTTTTATCATGTGTTTATATACCAGAAAATACAGAATATTTTTCAAAAGTTCAAAAGTTGATTAGAATTAAAAATTTTCAGAATAATGGGTGGAAGCAGGACACAACAAATTATAATCTGTTTATAAAAAAAATAGATAATCTTGCGGAAGATGAGATGAAATTACTGTATGATTTTTATATTAGGGATTTATTTATATTTGCTAATAAAGGAATGGATTTTAGTAATATAAATAACATACTATGCGATTTGAACTTTTTAAATTTTCCTTTAAAGTTTGAAGAGTTTGGGTTTACTGAGCAAGCTTTAAAATCCATTGAAAGGTATCAAATTGCTACAATAAATATATTGAAATTTTATATTGAAACCGAAGCTAATAAACAAAGAAGTATTTTCACATGTTATTCGCCTTGGAAACTATAATGAGTAGTAAGTAATATATGATTCAAATGTAAACACAAAGCTTTGAATGATATAAAGATTCTGAAAAATGGCTGAGAAAAGAATAGCATTCTCAATAAAGGCTAATAAACAATAATAAGCACCCAATCTATAATGAAAGGGTGCTTATTATTGTAATTGGTATGGAAGAATTTACTATATTTGCAGGATAGGGAGTATCCGCTTCTTATATCTATGATTTTTTATTGTATGTGAAGCAGGTTTTCTATCAGGTGCATCGATGCTTTATTTTACAAAAGAATAGGATATTTCTAAAAATACCTGATTGATAAATAGCAAGTAATTATATTATTAACAGTATTAAATCTTGGACTGGAACAAATATCCTTAAACAGAATAAAATGAATGGAGAATATGTAACCGTATTATTGTACAGGAGAATTTATGGATAATCAGTACTATTACAACGGAGCCATATCAGGCGTTGGTATCCCTTATGACGATATCAAATGGTATG
>JAEXGM010000235.1 GCA_023450835.1 Bacillota bacterium
AAAGTCCAATTGTTCATCCAAATATTTAAGAAGGTACCCAGAGCTCCCATAATCAAGGGTATATATTTATTGGGGATTATCGTAATGCTATGCTTTATAATATAGCCCAGACAATAGCAGATGCCGACTATTATCAGTACTACGTATTGATTTAAGAAATCCATAGCTTCCTCTTTTTCCGGTGCTCTATTTAAAGCACCACAAACAAACTGTCGACAGATAAGGTAAGCTGCCAGGATAACAGCTCCCTTTAACCTATTATATTCTAATCGTTTGTTTTCTTTCCTTTTTCAGGCTTATACGGTCACTCTTCCGTCTTTTCGGTTGCTATCTATCTTCTCTGTTTCAATTTTTAACTTTATATATATGGCACTGCCTATTAGTATTAAAAATCCTAATCCATTAAGTATCTGCTGGGCGTATATGAATTTTCCTGCTATAATTACCGGATTCTTTTCTAAGAGATTAAGTATTTTTCCTCCTACGATGGATACCAGAAATCCTAATACTCCGGACAGGGAGGATACCAGGGACAGCCATATCATTCTCTTTTCCCCTTGGAAAAAGTCTAACTGAACACCAAATAATCCGATTCCTACAAATGCCCAGGCAGTGGAGGAAAGCACCGCTCCAATGATATAGAAGGGGTAAGCATTTCCCGGTACGGTTAAGGCCAATACCAGGATGTTCAAGGCCAGAATCGTTAAACTGTAGCGCAGTATTTTCGCCATTCCATGTTTATCCGCCATTCTTCCGAACTTGGGAGTAATGTATATTCTGTACAGGTTACAGATAAAACCTACTAACATCATAAAGGTATATGGCAGTTTTAAGATATTGACCTGGTAACTTGCAACAAAGGGCACTGAAATATAAAAACCTGTAATATACAGACTTTGCAGAATAAGAGCTTTTCGAAACTTCCTGTTTCCAAAGGCATGACCAAGCTCTGAAAGGAGGTTATTGCTCTTATTACTTTCGGTGTCACTCTCCATTTCCTTGGCTCTTCTGGCAAGGCGTCCATGCATTTCCTTCCCTTCATCATTCAGATAGGAAACCCTTGGTTCCTTCATTTTTGACATTGCCACCACATTAATTATTACCAGGATAAAAATTAGCAGGCCGACTATTAAGAAACCTGTCCGAATAGCATTCGCCTTAAAATAATCCAGTATCATACCTGCTATCAGCATTACCCCGGATACAATGAATACGGCAATGGAATCCTTTATGGAGAAATATTTTCCTCTCAGTCTGCTGGGCACAAGGCTGGCTATCCAGTCCTGAGAAGCCGGCGTTCCTACCTGGACAAATACCTGCCCTATAAAATATAGAAAAATAATAGCAATCGCTTTTAATTCATTACTGATATCTAAAAACGGTATAAAATAAATAGCTGAAAATAATATTCTTTGCAAAGAAGTAAAGCATACTAAGAATTTATATTTCTTAATCCGCCCCATAAACTGTATCAGAAATATCTGTGCCAAAGCCGCCAAACTTGCAAGTGATGTAATAATACCGATATTGGCGTCCGATATCTTGCAATAAGTCATTAAACTGGCAATAAAGGTACCGCCGGCCAGCTGTCCTATTGTCTGAGCCGCACTATCCCCTATTGTAAAGTTTACTCTGCTTTTTTTATAATCCTCTTTGCTCTCGGGAAGTGCCATGAAGTATATCCGGCGTAGCTTCGCAAGCAGGTATTGATTTCTATAATGTAAACCATGAGACATGAAAAATAAAGTCCTCCATACACTTTCTGCATACTTTTTGTTTTATAGTGTCAGAAAGTCATTATAGCGTAGGAGAGCCCCTTTTGTAAATTGGTTTCATTTGTTATTCTGTATAAATAGCATGTAGTTTCTTATATAGTTCTATATGTACAAATTTTTACAGCGCAGTGTCATATACCTGGTAATATCCCTGTGGAAATCCGCAGATCGGACATATGGCAGGCGCACAAAGTCCTCCCAAAATATTTCCGCAGTTTATACAAATCCACAATACTTCTGTTTTTTTGCAGAACACTTCATTGTCTTTAATATCATCTGCAAAATTTTGAAAAATTACATCATGATTTAATTCTATATTGGCAACACCGTCAAATAAGGCTGCGATTTCATTATATCCTTCCTGTCTGGCAACCTCTGCATATTGCCTGTAGGTTCCGTTTCCTTTCGTATCTTCTGCCGCAGATGCTTCTATGAGATTTTCCAGTGTGGTGGGAAGTGTTCCGTCATTAATCAGCCGAAGCCATATGGTCGCGTGTTCTCTTTCGAATCCTGATATAATCTCGAATACATTTCCTATCTGTATATAGCCTTCCTGCCTGGCTCTGATACCATTAATCTGATATCTGGTACTGCTCATTAATTCTCCTTGAAATGCCAGCTGCAGATTTTGGTAAGTCTTGCTTTGCTTAAAATCCATTTCCTCTCCTCATTTTCTGTAACCTACTAAATACTATGAAATTATAAGTGTATTTATGTAAAAGGATAATTATTATTAATAAGCGGCTTTCTAAACGAATATTTTTTTACGCCAATGGGAACAATGATTTTGATAAACCAGAAAAAGAAAATTTTCTAGAAAAGAGGTTCTTATGTCACATGTAGCTCCGGCAATTAAAGCGAAGTTTGAATCACTGCCTATTGAGTTAAAGGATGCTATCCTGAAGCGCAATGTAACCTTAAATAATATGCAGGACTTAATTAAGATTTTAGAGCAAATCGTAGCAGAAGGAGAAGGGGCTTAACTCCCTTCTCCTTCTATTTAAATCCAAGTCATTGAATTAATTTACCTTATCGCCTAAGCCGATTAACATTTCAAGGGCATCCCTTGCATTATCTGTTATGTCTCTCTGATATGCAATTTCGTGCTCCATATTCCTGGATACATCATTGGAGATATAAGCAGCTTCCAGTATCTTCTGAAATACTTTTTTTACATCACTTACCATATCATTTTGGTTCTTTACGATATCATAAATACTATCGATGGCTTTCACAGTTTCTGTTACAAAGGTTTGAATGGAAGCAATGGTCTCTGAAATTTCTTTTGAAGATTTCGCAGACTGCGCGGCAAGATTTCTGACCTCTCCCGCCACGACCGCAAAACCTTTTCCCTGCTCGCCGGCTCTGGCTGCCTCTATGGAAGCATTTAAGGAAAGCATGTTTGTCTTGTTAGAGATACCGCCTATCACCTCAGCAAATCCCACGATCATATTGGATAGATTTTTCATCTGGTTAATATTATTGGAGGAGTTCTCAACTACTTCATTGAGGGATTTTATTCTGTCTAGCATATCATCTACACATGTAATTCCTTCTTTTACAAGATTTAAAGAAGTGTCCGAGCTGTTTATGGCATCAAAAGCATTCTTTTCTACCTTAAGCTGGGAAGTATCAAGGTTCCCGACAATATCACCCAAGCTTTTTATGAACTCTTCCTGTTTCTTCAGCAGTTTACCAATTTCCATGCATCCATCTGTACAATCCATTTTTACCTCCATTGCTGTGTTCTCAAGCTTTTACCACACAGGCTGTACTTTGTCAGAGACTCTTAGTAGTGTCTTATTAGGTAAATAATCTGTTCAATTCCTTTAAATTCTTAACTCCAATCAGCTTTATACCGGTTCTTTTAATGTTGTCTGCATTGGTTTTGGGTAAAATACAAGTGTGAAATCCCATCTTCTCTGCTTCCAGCACCCGCTGTTCTGCCATACCAACTCCACGGATTTCTCCTGTCAGACCGATTTCACCAAAACAGATAGTATGCTCATCCAGACTGAGATTGCGGTAACTGGATAAAAGCGCCAGCACTATCGCCAAATCCAAGGCCGGTTCATTTATTTTCATACCTCCTGCCACGTTGACATAGGCATCCATTCCGGACATCTGTATTCCGATTCTTTTCTCTAATACTGCCATCAGAAGGTTGACCCTGTTATAATCTGTTCCCGCTGAAGTCCGCCTTGGCATATTAAAGTTTGTCTGGCATACCAATGCCTGTACTTCTACCAGAATTGGCCTGGTGCCTTCCATGGAGGCGGCTACCACAGATCCCGGTTCACCTTCCGGCTTTCCCTGAAGCATGAATTCTGAAGGATTCAGAACTTCCCTTAGCCCTTTATCCTGCATTTCAAATACTCCGATTTCGTTGGTAGAACCAAAACGATTCTTAACCGCACGCAGTATACGGTAAGACGCCTTATCCTCTCCTTCAAAATAAAGCACCGTATCTACCATATGCTCTAATACTCTGGGACCTGCCACAACTCCTTCTTTGGTAACATGCCCTACTATAAAGATGGTAATTCCAAGGCCCTTAGCCAGATGCATTAAAACTCCGGTGGTCTCCCTTACCTGGCTTACGCTGCCGGGAGCTGCTCCAATATCTTCTTTATACATAGTTTGTATGGAATCAATGACTACGACCTCCGGTTTTCTGCTTCGCAGAATCTCTTCAATATTATCCAGATTGGTCTCGCTGAGCAAAAGCAAATCCCCCTGAAATGTACCTAGCCTGTCCGCACGCATTTTTATCTGCTGCAAAGATTCCTCTCCTGATATGTATAACACACTATGCTTTTTATCGGTTAATTCTCTGCAAATCTGAAGTAACAGGGTCGATTTTCCTATGCCCGGGTCCCCGCCTACCAAGACCAGTGAACCAATAACAATTCCTCCACCCAATACCCTGTCCATTTCTATAAGTCCGGTGGTTATCCTGTTATTTTCTGTAGTGCTGACCTTGGCTAATAATTCCGGTTCCATAAAAAGGCCGCTGCCTCTTGCCTTTTCCTTTGCCTTTAATGGCGGTTCCTCTACAAAGGTATCCCAAGCCTTACAAGCCGGGCACTGCCCCATCCACTTGGAAGCTTCATATCCGCACTCTTTGCAGAAAAATACATTCTTTTGCTTTGCCATGTTATCCTCATCATCTATAAAATCATTATATTATAATTTTGTAATTGTAAGAAAGGAGAGGTCTTCGCCTCTCCTTAGTGTCTCACTTCGTTATGTCTCTTAGCTTGTGGATACTTCCTGTTACAGCTTTATAATTTTCACTTCAGCTTTACTTGTATTGCTGAGCTCAACGCTGAAATTAAGTTTACCGCCAAGATTTGTTTTCATCTTTCCTACGTTAGTATCATCAATGAATATCTTATATTCCTTCTCTGCCTCTAATTCCAGAGTAATCTGAGAATCTTCAAAGCCTTCTACTATAAAGCTTACTTCTCTTTCTGACAACTCCAGATCTGTTACTGAGGTTCCAGGAACGGACTCATATACGATCATACCGTTCTTTTCAAGTTTTGTAATTTCTTTAAATGTCTTTACCTTATACAAATCTCCGTTGTGTTCGAAATCATTCACTTTGGATTTCTCACTTAATTCATAATTGCCGAAACTGATTGTCCCATTGCTTTCTTCCCGAATTAATTCTTTTACAACTGACATGTAGAATCCTCCCAATTGATAAATGCTTGCTATGCAATATAAGACATATATGATAATCATCCGGATAAGAAGATAAGTGAAATGGATAATGTAATTTTCACTTACTGCCAGCAATATCGCAAGCAAGCTTGCGATATTGCTGGCTGACTCCTCCCTGTAAGAAGGGGTTCCTTATATTCCGCTCCATGAAACATTTTATGATTATGTTTCATATTATACTATATTTCCTTGGCAATTTCCACAGGATTATGCATAAGTTTTGAATTATTTTTTGGAAATTTTGATTTCTTTGTCGATTAATTCGACAAGTGCCGTATCTCCGCTTTTTATATTGCCTTCCAGAATTTCTTCTGCCAGTTTATCTTCAATATTAGTCTGTATCGCTCTCCTTAAAGGTCTTGCGCCGTAATTCTGGTCAAAGCCCTTCTCCGCAATATGCCCTATAATATCTTCATTTATCTCAAGAATAATATTCATCTGCTGCTTTGCTCTCTTTGTGATGGAGGAAAGCATAATGCCAACGATACTCTTAATATCCTCTCTGGTCAGAGAGTGGAATACAATCATCTCATCAATTCTGTTAATGAATTCCGGCTTAAAGATTCTTTTTACTTCCTCTAATACGCCTTCTCTCATCTTCTTGTAATCTTCCTTCTCATCACTTACAGAAGCAAAGCCAAGTCTTTTGGGAGCTATAATATTCTGAGCACCTGCATTGGAGGTCATAATGATAATAGTATTCTTAAAGCTTACCTTTCTTCCCTGGGCATCTGTTATATGTCCGTCATCTAATACCTGTAAAAGAATATTAAAGACATCCGGGTGAGCCTTTTCCACCTCATCAAAGAGGATAACGGAATAAGGATTCTGTCTTACCTTTTCGCTTAGCTGGCCGCCTTCGTCATATCCTACATACCCCGGAGGGGAACCGATAAGTTTTGATACACTGTGCTTCTCCATGTATTCGGACATATCAACACGAATCATGGAATTCTCACTGCCAAACATCGCCTCGGCAAGGGCTTTTGATAACTCTGTCTTACCGACGCCGGTAGGTCCTAAGAAGAGGAAGGAACCGATAGGTCTTCCCGGATCTTTTAATCCCACACGTCCTCGTCTGATTGCCTTGGATACTGCAGACACTGCGTCTTCCTGGCCAATAACACGCTCATGAAGTATTTTCTCCAGGTTCCTTAAACGCTCGGATTCTTCTTCTGCCAGTTTTCTTACAGGAATCTTAGTCCAGCTTGATATGATATCTGCAATTTCATTTTCCCCAACTACAAGAAGATTATCCTGTTTCTCTTTTTCGGATTTTACCTGAAGGGCATTCATCTTTAATGTAATATCTTCCTGCTGCCTCTTTAATTCTCCTGCTTTTTCATACTCTTCGCTCTTAATAGCCTGCTCTTTCTCTTCTTCAAGAACCTGAATCTGAGTTTCCAGCTCTTTAATCTCAGGAGATGTAATATAAGTACTTAATCTCACTTTGGAAGCCGCTTCATCCATTAAGTCAATAGCCTTATCCGGTAAATAGCGGTCATTGATATAACGGCTTGACATTTTAACTGCAGCTTCCAGTGCTTCATCTGTTATCTTTACCTTATGATGGGCTTCATAGCTGTCTCTTAAGCCCTTTAATATAAGAATTGCTTCTTCTTCTGAAGGTTCTTCCACTACTACCGGCTGGAATCTTCTCTCCAGTGCCGCATCTTTTTCAATGTATTTGCGGTATTCTTCTCTGGTAGTGGCACCGATTAACTGGAGTTCCCCTCTGGCTAAGGAAGGCTTTAAGATATTGGAAGCATCAATGGCTCCCTCTGCTCCGCCGGCTCCGATGATGGTATGAATCTCATCAATAAAGAGAAGTACATTGCCATCACTCATAACTTCGCTGATAACCTTCTTTATACGCTCTTCGAATTCACCTCTGTACTTAGAACCTGCAACCATACCGGACAAATCAAGGGTCAACACTCTTTTATCCTTAATTACTTCGGGAATATTCCCTTCCACAATCTTTCTGGCAAGGCCTTCTGCTATGGCAGTTTTACCAACTCCGGGTTCTCCCACCAGACAGGGATTGTTCTTAGTTCTTCTGCTTAATATCTGAATTACTCTCTGGATTTCGCTTTCTCTTCCGATTACGGGGTCCAGCTTTCCTTCTCTTGCGTATTCTGTTAAATCCCTGCTGTACTGGTCCAGGGTAGGTGTATTGGACTTGGCTTTTGCCTTGCTTTTATTCGCTGAATATTCATTCTTAGCAGTATTCATATCTGCACCGATTGCAGTAAGCAAATCAACATAAAGTTTCTGCAGGTTGGTGCCTAAGGTATTAAGCAGTCTGACCGCAATACAATCGGACTCTTTGATAAGAGCTATCAGAATATGCTCTGTTCCTACCGCCTGGCTTTTCAGCCTGACCGCTTCCTTAAAGCTCTGGTCTAAAATTCTCTTGGACCTTGGTGTAAATCCGTCAACTTCCACCGCTTCCATAGTAGAACTGGGAGCAATGAGCTGGTTTACAAGTTCCAGCACTTTATTCACATCAACACCGTTTTTCTCCAGTACTCTGGAAGCCACGCCATCGGATTGTAAAAGTCCGATGAGCAGATGCTCCGTCCCAACATAATTATGGGATAATTTATAAGCAATTTCCGTGGCGTTGTTAATGGCACGTTTTGCTTCCTCTGTGTATCTCTCGTTCATATTATACCTCCTGCATAACGCAGACCTGTCTGCGTTACTGCCTTAATAAGTGACATTCCTAAACACGTAGTTGAAAATACTTATACCATATCCGGAAGCTTCTCCCTGATATAGTCTGCTCTGAATCTGTCTCTTTGTGCACTGCCCATATTTTTATCCAGTATGCATTGCAGATTGCCCGGCTGAATTTCCATCATCAGTTCATGAACATTACAATTTTCCTCTAAACTCAGTAATTCCAGATCAATACCTAATTTAACCTGGGAAAGTAAGGTCATTGCATCTGATGAAGACAATTGTTTCGCATATTTTAAGACTCCATAGGAGCGGTGAACTTTATCTTCAAATTCATCGTAATTGTGTGTCAGTATATACTCCCTGTATCTGCGTTCCTGTTTCATTACCTGCTCTACGATACGGTTAAGGCTTTCTATGATTTCCCGCTCCGTACTGCCAAGAGTCTTCTGGTTGGATATCTGATACAGATTTCCTACACTCTTTGAAGCTTCCCCATAGGTACCTCTTAAAGCTATGCCGTATTGGGAGAGTTCCTCTGCCAGTTTTACAATCTTACCGGTTACATTAAGTGCCGGCAAAAACATCATATAGGAGGCCCTGAGCCCTGTTCCGACATTGGTCGGGCAGGAGGTCAGGTATCCATACTTTTCATGATAAGCATAGTCAAAGAGTTCACTGGCAACATCATCTGCCGCATTAGCCTCTGCAAATGCTCCCATGATATTCATTCCGCCTGTAATGGATTGAATACGAAGATGGTCCTCTTCATTTAACATAATACTGACTCTTTCATCTTCCGAGAGAATCAGCCCGGTGCTCTGTTCTCTTGCCAGCAGAAGGGGGCTTATAATATGTCTCTCCATCATTGCTGTCTTTTCTGAATCAGTAAGCCCATCTATATTACAGCTGTAATATTTTTTTTCATTTTTAGTCTCAAGAACAGGAGTAGCTGCCTTTAAATTCTCTACCAATTCAAGGGCCTGCTCATCACTTAACTTTGCCGAGAAAGGAAAAGACTTGAGATTTCTTGCCAAGCGCACACGGCTGGAAATTACAACATCACTGTTCTTACCTGTTTCCTTATACCATTTAAGCATTATTAATCTCCTCCTTTTTTAACTGACGGATTCGATCTCTTAACCTCGCTGCTTCTTCAAATTCTTCTTTTTCGACGGCATCCTGCAGTTTTATAGAGAGTTTATCTATTTCTGACAGCTCTTTTACAAGCTTCTCTGTTCCTGATTCAAATCCCTTTGGTCTCTTGCCGGTATGGGTATCCGACCCCTGGATATTTCGAAGGCTCTTTTCCAGTCCTTTTTTAAAACTGTCATAGCAATCTGCGCATCCAAAGCGTCCTTCTTTTAAGAACTCAGAATAAGTCATACCGCAATGATCGCATACAGGTTCTTTCTCTGTCTGCTCTGCCCCGTGAAGATTTCCAGGAGCTGCATAATTACCAAGAATGGAGGACAAAAGGCTTCCCAGGGTCATTTCCTGATTCGACATACCTGAACCCATTGAAAAAGAGGTGTATTCCAATGCACATTCTTCGCACAGATGCTGTTCTTTCTTTTCACCGTTTATAATTTCAGTATAATATACTTTGGCTTGATTTTTTTTGCATTTATCACACAACATAGCTACATCCTCCTGTCCGGATGTGATTTCGGTTACGGTCACTTCTCTTTATCAACGGAACAGAAATCACAGAATATACGATCTACAATTTCGTGGACTTCGTCACTGCTGATGTTCTTGCAGACTGCTCTGGCAAGAAGCACTCTCAGTTCTCCTGCTAGTTCTTCCATAGCCTTATATTTGTCGGTACTTACTGCAATTACTGCACCTTTCCTCCGGTCCAGCTTTAAATACCCCTGCTGCCTTAAGATAGTATATGCCTTATTCACAGTATGCATGTTAATACCGATATCATCTGCTAAATCGCGAACAGAAGGCAGATTGTCGCCTTCCCTGTACTCAGCATTCGCAATACCAAATATAATCTGATTACATAGCTGGATATAGAAAGCTTCATCACTATTAAAATCAATAGTTACTATCAAATTAGCCACCTCCTGAAATGTTCGTTATATTTGTTATACTGTCAGTATAACAAAATTCTTCTTAAAGTCAAGTATTTTTTCTGTCAGTCTTCCGTGTTCTTATTCTTTAGGACCATTCGGATAATCCCTATTGCCAGCGCGCTGCAGATTCCTGTTAAGACTGCTGCCACTATTCCAAGAATCATAATTTGATTCTGATAGTGTTCTATATTTCTGGAATTCTTAGGAATTACCAGCTTCTCGCCGCCATTTATTGAAACCGGATTAAAACGCTGAATCGTATTTTCTCTTCTGTCTAACTGGTAGAAGCCTTTAAGCCCGCTCTTGTTCTCACCATAGATTAAAAGGAAATCACTGTCCAGGTCAGATGTATTTGCATATACACTTATCGTTGTACCATTTACTATCAGAGAGGTCTTTTCAAATCCATCCGGTATGGTAACATCCTCTCCCGGTGTCAGCAGTTTCAGGTAGAAGCCCCCTGTAAGATAATTGTTCTCCCCATCCTTTTCAAGCTGCAACTTACCGATTGCGTCCTCATTAATTCCCGCATTTTCTTCCGGCTGTGTATCTTCCGGTGCTGTCACTTCCGCCGCTTCTTTTATTACATCCAGGGTGTAGGTCTTTACTTTACCGGACTGCGCCTTTACGCCGATTTCAACTGTATTATGCCCTGTTTTAAAATCTTTATTTCCTGTTATGGAAACCGTAGCCAGGGCATCCTCGGAGAGGGCACTGATTACCAGCTGGTTTACATCGGAAGTCACTGCAACCGAGTAGTTGGTAGTATCCTTTGCAAATCCTGTTGATAGTGTTCCTGGTGTTATTTTCAATTCTTTTAAATCCGCGTTATCGGATGTAGATTTATCCGACACGACTTCAATTTTCAATTGATTCTGTGAGACTGACATATTGTCTCCTGAGTCAAAGGTATATACACTTGTCTGATCGCCCAGGGAAAGTGTTGCTTCCCCATAGTTTATTGCGTGAAATTTAAGAGCATATTTTCTTTCGGAGTCACCCTGAGGAACGCCGGTATCGGTTATCTTCACCAAGCCTTCTCCTCCGGCAGCGACTTTGCTTTCGTTGTCAAATTCCAATATATCAGCATTATATGACAGATAGCCTTCAAAGTCTCCTATAAGGTCCTCAGAAGTCAGATAGATGCTTACAATTACAGTATCACCTTTCTTGACCGACTTATTATCTGCTGTAATATCAATATTAGCACTGGCCGCCTGGCATACTTTAAACGGTAAGAACAATACTACCATTACGAATGCCAGTTTTAATATCATCTTATATTTATTTTTCATATCTTCCTCCATTCCGCCTCCCTTGGCAGCTAATTAGTTCAGATAAACGAATTAATGCTCGCTTTTATTAAGAGGCTTAACGTATTTTTTCTATTGTTAAAAAAGCCGCAGTGCGGCTTTTTTGTAAAGAGTCTGCTGTATGGATTCTGTCACTCCTTAGGGTGTAACAGCAGCTTCTCTGAAGACATTGATAATATAATTCCTTATATTTCCGTTCTCTGCAATGACACTAACAGTTACCATATTCATTCCCTCATTCAGCAGAACGCTTCCTGTACCGGAAACCGTTGCCTTGGAGCTGACAGCTGCAGCAGACACATTGATAGTAGCAGCCGTATTCGGAACAATAACAGAGTACTGTTGGTCTGCCTTTAAATCAAAGGTAGGAGATAAGGTATATCCGCTAATGGCAAGTGATTTCAGCCAGTTATTAGGATTATAGGCTTTTGCCGGTACTCCGCAGACTGTGGCCGGCATATTAAGATATACCGGTATAGAGAATACCAGGGGCATAGTGCTCATATTGCTGTATGCTGTATAAGTTTTTGCAGCTTCTGCATTGGGTGCTTCAATGTTTGACATGTATTGATGAGAGAAAGTAGAAGTTGCTGTCATGTTAAATTTCTGAAGATATATGGTATCCTGCCCTCTCTTGATATATGTACTTCCAATTATGTATGCCCCACCAACAATAGCTTTATACGGATTGTTCCAGGGTATTAGGTACAGACTGTTCAAACTGCTGCTCGTTGTTCCGCTCTGGGCATATTTTAAGCCGTTGAGAACTGCTCCTCCGGAAGAGGTACTGTTATATGCTCCGATATTAAAGAAATTGAACAGTCCTGTGTAGCCGGATACCTTCCCGCTTACACTGTCACTTAAGGTAGTAGTGCCGGTAACCACTTCCTGCTTGGAACGGCTGGCAAGATGATAAGGGCTTACTCCTGAATAACTGGCAGCATCCATAAATGTCTGGGAATAGGTCTTCGTTAAGGCGGTACCGTTATCATCCGTATAGTTATAGGCTGTATTGTAAAGAGCTGTATTATAAAGAATATTCTCTACCCCTGCTGCGTTCTGATATTGTGCATTAAAGGCAAGGGTCTCAAATTGGAATATTCCCTTTTCCGTCAGAAAGTTCCTTGGGTCCATATAATATTTTAACCCGTCGCTGGAGGGTGTAACCCAGGTAGAGCCATCAAAAGGTACAAAGGAATCGGTTTCCCACTTGTAGGCGCCTGTCGCAAAGGACAGCCACTCAACACTTTTTGATTTCGTGATCAGATTGACCCCCAGGGCGCTTTCTTTTGTAACAGCCGTCTGCCAGTCAATCCCTGTCTGTATAGCATTGAATACCCAGGTTGGATGTGCCTGATGGAGCACTCTCAAATTCGTCTTATAGCTTTCCGGAAATCCCTGAGCAGTCAGATATCCTTCGAAATCAGTATCGCTCATACCACTTCCGGGTGCCGGTGTCGGCGTTGCAGCGGTGTAATTCAGGAAATCCATAGCCGTGTTATCCACGAATCCTCCGGTACCATTGGCTATATAAGCTGCCTGCACATATCCTCCTGCCTCTTTTCCGCCTTTGGTAAAGCTGACGTAATACCAGGAAACAGAATTCTGAACTGTGGAACTTAGAATCATAACTTTTTCACTGGGTGAAAGGGTTACCGGTGCATAAGCAGTTGTCAGCAATAAATCCTGGCTGTTTATAATGTTTACATATACATATACCGGCCCTGTAAACTGCACAATTCCCTCTGTTCCGGATGGAGTAGGCGTAGGTGTCGGAGTAATAGTAGGTGTTGGTGTTTGGGTCGGTGTGGATGTCGGTGCTTTCGTTGGCGTTGGCGTCGGAGTTGGTGTAGATGTTGGCGCTTTTGTTGGTGCTTTTGTTGGGGTTGGGGTCGGAGTTACTGTACTTTTAGTAAAGGATATCTGATCAGCAGGAATATATCCTGTATATTTTACAGTACCTTTCTTGTAAGTTACCTTGAACCACTTTTTCCCTTTGGTATCAGTCGTTTCTGAAAGGATTGAAACAGCAGCCTTTGCTGCAATAGATATCCCCTTCTTTTTACTATCCGTTATTACCGCAGAACTACTGGAAGCCGATTTCTTAAGGCTTACCGCTGCTGTTACTGTTCCACTTATAACGGCGGACCCTGACAGCTTTACGTAATCACTGACAGTGTAACCGGTACCTGTCTTTTTGTTTACAGTATAGGTAATCTTATACCATTTCTGAGAGCTCTTTATTGTTTCATCGATAATTGTTACCTTTTGATTCTTACTTAATGCAGTAACTTTCTTTGCAGTTGTGCCTGCCGCACTCCTCACATTGACGTTTGAAGCGGTAATCACAGCGCTGATTTTATAACTGCTGGTCCCAGAGGAAGTTGTACTGCCTGTTCCCGGAGTAGGTGTAGGTGTTACAGTTGGTGTTATTTTCGGCGTTGGTGTGGGAGTGGCTGTATTTCCTGAACTGCCGGTAGTCTTAACATATGTACCAAGTATATAGCCCTCTTCTTTTACTCCGCTGAACGTGAAAGAGATAAGATACCAGTCTCCCACTTTCTTTACCAGGGTAACCGTTTCTCCCTGTTTCAGATAGGCATTACTTCCCTTTACCTTTACCATATCATAGCTTGTCCCAGGGCCTGAACGGATATTCAGACTAGTGGCAGTAACAGTTCCTTTGCTTTCAGCGAATACCTCTGAATTACAAACCGGTAATAGCTGTATTGTAAGGACTACCAGGCATAACAGCAGCCCCATAATTCTTTTGCACTTATACTTTCTCATCATAATTCCCTTTCTTTTCCTAAGACAACACTTCCACTTTCTCCCTATTTGCCCATAATTGTACATAATACCTATGTCACTTCTGTGACATATAGTCACTTTTGTGCATAGAGTCACTTTTGTGCATAGGGTTACTTTTGTGACATAGGGTTACTTCTGTGAGCTATAGTCACTTTTGCGACTTATTGTTGCATTTATGATGTATAGTCAATTCTTAGCCTAAGTCACATATCTTTGACTTATTGCCTTTTTAACCGTTCTCCCTTATAGGGTGAATATCGACACAAAAAAAGAAAAGGATGAATACCAATATTTTCATCCTTTTCGTCAATTAAGTTTCTTACCTTTAAGCCTCATCAATTGCTTTTCCGATATCATTCCGGTTATATTTATTGGCAAACTTTACGACTTCTGCCGCTCTGTAGGCATTTTTTCTGGCTTCTTTCAGATTGCTGCCTGTAGCAGTAATTCCAAGAACCCGGCCCCCGGCAGTTACAATATTGCCGTTTTCCTTTTTTGTACCCGCATGAAAGGCAAAAACACCTTCTGTTTCTTTTAATTCTTCCAACCCTTCAATCTTATAGCCCTTTTCATAGGCGAGAGGATAGCCCTTTGAGGCTAAGACAACACATACTGCCGCATTTTCTTCAAATTCCAGTTCTATCTTGGAAAGGCAGCCATCGATACAACTTTCAAAGATGTCCACAATATCTGTCTTCAGCCTTGGAAGTACTACCTGCGTTTCAGGGTCACCAAATCTGGCATTGTACTCCAATACTTTTGGTCCGTCTTCTGTAAGCATCAGCCCGGTAAATAAAATACCGGTAAAGCTTCTGCCTTCCTTCTTCATAGCTTCCATTGTAGGCTTGTAGATATGTTCCATGCAATAATCATTGATTTCTTTTGTATAAAAAGGACTCGGAGAAAAAGTCCCCATTCCGCCTGTATTAAGGCCTTCGTCATTGTCCAAAGCTCTCTTGTGATCCTGGGCGCTGGTCATAATGGCAATATCGGTTCCGTCGCAAAAAGCAAGTATGGATACTTCTCTTCCGGTCATAAATTCTTCAACGACCAGAACATCCCCTGCAGGTCCGAATTGCTTATCTTCCATAATACTCTTGACACCTTCAAGGGCTTCTTCTTTCGTGTTACAGATTAGAACCCCTTTTCCAAGAGCCAGTCCGTCTGCTTTTAATACTACCGGATAGGAACATTTTTCAAGATAGTTATAGGCAGCTTTTGCAGCATCAAATGCCTCGAAGGACGCTGTAGGAATATGATATTTTTTCATTAATTCTTTTGAGAATGCTTTAGAACCTTCAATCATTGCCGCGTCTTTTTTAGGTCCGAATATTCTTAGCCCTCTCTCAAGAAATACATCTACAATCCCGCCAACCAAAGGATCATCGGGTCCTACTACCGTTAAATCAATTCCTTCCTTTACTGCAAAATCGGCTAGCTTGTCAAATTCCATTACACCGATTGGCACACAAACTGCATATTCTTCTATACCGGCATTTCCCGGCGCGCAGTAGAGTGCTGTTATCTTCTTGCTTTGTGCGATTTTATAAGCGATGGCATGTTCTCTGCCGCCGCCTCCGATTATAAGCACTTTCATTTTTATACCTATCTCCCATCTGTGTCTCACGGGGCTGCCGCAAAATAAATTTTTCATACAAAATATTGGTGCTGACCAAGTGTCTATGAACCATAATATCTTGTTGAATTTTTGTATTTTGCGGCAGCCTCATGAGATGTATAAATAGGGGGGGAGTGAAGGCTTTCCCTTTCACCCTTAAGCCCCTTCTCAACCGGTATGTTTACTGCAATCTGTCTTTTGCCGACACTTTGTCTTCCGTAAGATTACAGGTTTATTTATACTAATGTTAAAGAATTCGAACCTTGCCGTCTTTATATATTACCTGACTGTTGGCAATCAGATTAACTGCCTTGGGCAGAATCTCCCATTCCGCCTCTACCATTACTCTTTTTTGGAGGCTTTCAGGTGTATCTCCCTCTAAGACTTCCACTGCCTTTTGAAGAATGATAGGTCCGGTATCTGTCCCTTCATCTACAAAATGTACTGTCGCTCCGGTGACTTTTACTCCTCTGTCAAGAACAGCCTCGTGTACCTTCAGTCCATAATAGCCACTGCCGCAAAAAGATGGAATTAAAGAAGGATGTACATTTATAATGCGTCCGGCATAATATTTTATGATAGACTGGGGGACTACAACCAGATACCCTGCCAGAACTATAAAATTAACTCCGTATTCCTGCAATTTCTCAAGCAGTGCCTGGTGGAAAGCTTCCCTGCTCTCATATTTCTTAGGGGATACCACCTCTGCATGAAGATGATTTTCTCTGGCGCGGGTCAAGGCATAAACCCCTTCTTTGTTACTGATTACTACATTTATCCTGGCATTGGTAATTCTGCCGTCATTTATGCTGTCAATAATCGCCTGAAGATTGGTTCCGCCGCCGGAGACCAGTATCCCTAAGTTTAGCATAAAGTTACCCCTTTATCCCCTTCTTTGATTTCACCAACAATATAGGGAGTCTCACCGGCTTCTTTTAATAACTCGACCGCTTTGTCAGCATTTTCTTTGTCAACAGCTAATAACATTCCAATTCCCATGTTATAGGTATTATACATTATCTTCTCCTCAATGGAGCCATCCTTTGCAAGCATGGAGAAAATGGGAGGTATGGGGTAACTGTCTTTTCTTATATAAGCATGCATACTATCGTTTAACATTCTGGGAATGTTCTCATAGAAGCCGCCGCCGGTTATATGGGAGCAGGCTTTCACTGCAATATTTCCGTTCCTTAAAGCTGTAAGTGCTTTTACATAAATACGGGTCGGCGTCAACAGTGCTTCACCTAAGGTACTGCCAAGTACTTCATAATGAGTATTTAACGCTTCTTCTTTCATATTAAAAACTTTTCTGACAAGTGAATAGCCATTACTGTGGATACCGGAAGAGGCAAGTCCAATCAGTACATCTCCTGCCTTTAAACTATTACCGGTAATCATATTCTTGCGGTCTACAATCCCCACAGCAAAGCCTGCCAGATCATATTCATCCACCGGATAAAAACCAGGCATCTCCGCGGTCTCCCCGCCTATTAATGCAGCTCCCGCCTGTCTGCAGCCTTCTGCCACGCCGCCTACAATAGCTGCTATCTTCTCCGGGTCATTCTTTCCGCAGGCCACATAATCCAAAAAGAATAAAGGTTCACCTCCGGCACAGGCAATATCATTTACACACATGGCAACACAATCAATACCGATGGTATCATGCTTATCTAACAAAAATGCAATCTTTAGCTTTGTCCCCACACCGTCGGTACCAGAAACCAGGGTAGGCTCTTCCATATGCATAAAGCTCTTTAAGGAAAAGGCTCCGGAAAAACCGCCTATCCCTGTTAAAACTTCCTTTCTCATGGTCGTATCAATATGCTTTTTCATCAGCTCTACGGCCTTGTATCCAGCTTCTATATCCACTCCGGCATTCTTATAATCCATAACTGTCCACCTTATCCTCTTCTATTTTTCTTTCAGATATGCCTGATAGCCAATTTTTGATAGTTTTTCTGACTTCGCTGCAACACTCTCTTTCAGGCTCTTTGCATATTCTTTCACACGTTCCAAAAGCTCTGCATCGGAAGCTGCCAATATCTTTGCCGCCAATATACCTGCATTCTGGGCACCGTTAATGGCTACTGTAGCTACAGGAATTCCGGCCGGCATCTGCACGATGGAGTAGAGAGAATCCACACCGCCTAAAGCTTTGGTCATAATAGGCACTCCAATAACCGGCAGTGAGAAGATTGCTGCTGTCATACCGGGAAGATGAGCCGCACCGCCTGCTCCCGCTATGATGACTTTATAACCTTTTTCTTCTGCTGATTTGGCATAATCGTAAAATACATCCGGCATTCTGTGGGCAGAGATTACCGTAATGTCATACTCCACCTTCAGTACATCCAACACCTCTGCTGCTTTGCTCATGATCTCCAGATCCGAATCACTTCCCATTACAATTCCAACTTTTGCTGCCATGTCAAATCCTCGCTTTCCTGTTTATCCTTTATATTTTTGTTCACTGGGT
>JAEXGM010000103.1 GCA_023450835.1 Bacillota bacterium
CCGTAAGCAACCACAACGATTATATCGGGATTAATTGATTCTAACAAATCAAAAAAATCTTCGCCTTTTAAGCTCTGCGGCTGATAAACGGGAATATTCTCGCTAAAGGCGTATTCTTTCACGGGCGGCGGGGTCAAAATCATTTTTCTTCCCGCAGGTTTATCCGGCTGTGTGACAACCCCTGCGATATTATATTTGTTTTTCACGAGACATTCGAGCGAAATTTTTGCAAACTCAGGGGTTCCCATAAATAGTACTTTCATAAATTTTAGTCCTCCACTTCATTCATTCTTCTACTTCTTCCTGCTCAATATTTCGCATTTAAATCAAGCCACTCTATCATAAAATCGAATCTTTCTTTCGTCAATCCATGGCCGCCTTGATATCTCTTGTGGTGCAGGTTGTGTAAGGCTTTAAGTTCTGAATAGGCTGGGCTGGCTTTTTCAACGATATAGGAAGCATCTCTTGAATATTTATCATCTTCCGCAGAAACAATAAGCAGCCGCCTTGGTGCAATACAAGATACCAAATTAAATATATCATATTTGCTGTAGAAGTTCGGAATTACACTGGCCATTTCAATCCCAACATCGTTTATCATGCGATTTTCATAAGTACAAGCACTGCCGCTTGCACAACTAAAAGCTATTCGTTCATCTAATGCGGAAAGAAATAACACAGTATTACCGCCATATGAATGTCCAAGCGTGCCAATATTTTTATTGTCAATATAAGTAAGATTAGAAAGCAAAGTTATCCCATTCATAGCATCATCCAGCACTTTTTTCATCAAATAATCGCCTTTTATGATACGATAGCACATTTCATTATAATGCTGCCAGAAGTCACCGCCATCTGAGAGAGGTTCTATTCCATGCGCATTTTTACGCCTTTCCTCAAAGCATATTGAGTCA
This sequence comes from Bacillota bacterium, assembly GCA_023450835.1. Classification (GTDB taxonomy): domain Bacteria; phylum Bacillota; class Clostridia; order Lachnospirales; family Lachnospiraceae; genus Anaerocolumna. The sequence goes on from JAEXGM010000103.1 coordinate 915, forward strand.
GGAGCCAACACAACAAATCCCCTTTTCGCCAATTCAGGTCCAAAAGCCTGCAATGGATTTCCAGCTAAACCGCAAACTTCGCTCTTTCCTAAATGATACTCCCTGTTGTGCTGGTGATTGATGAGAATGGCCGGATTGTTATCAAGTATTTCCGGAAGCAAAAGAAAAGCAATGACTTTGTCTCCGTAAGAGCCATACTCAATTAATTGTCTTGTATATCCCTCTTCCTTTGTGGAGTCCAGCAGTCTACACTCAATATGAGGTATGGTATCAGGAGCTATAATTCCAATTGCTTCTGCTATCTCTTTTCTTAAATTTGTTATGTTACCCACCTCGCTTAACATAAATATTCTCCACATATTATACCATTTAAAACAATAATTTCAAGAAAATACCATTTGAGTGCCTAACTTGATTGACAGTACAGCAGGCTAATCAGGTATGCAGCTTATTTATTTTGACACATGATAGTTCGAATGATAAAATAAAAGTGGTAAAATATTGAAGAAAGGAGTTGATTCTATGTTTATTAAAATTGTTGAGGTGAGAAAGCATTAAAGGAAATATTAGTCTATTTACCTAAACTAATAGACTTTCCATCTCGGATATGAGGTGTTGTATTATATGAATTTATCAGAACCATTTGAAACGAAACGAATGAAATTTCGTTTGTTAGATATAAATGATATAAATGTGATTTACAGGCAATTTTCTGATTCAGATATGTGCAGATACTTTAGTGAGGCTCCCTGTAATATGGAGGAAGCAAAAGAAATAATTGAACATTACCAAAATCCAGAGGGTAAAGACCATCTTCGATATGGGATGTTCAATAAATTGAACAATACATTTATTGGAACATGCGGCTATCATTACTGGGACACAGAGCGTAATCAAGTTGAAATCGGTTATGATATTTGGAAGGATTATTGGAAACAAGGTTATATGTCAGAGGCATTGCCTGCACTTATGAATATTTGCTTTACTCACCTTGGCGTTAATCGTATCTATATCCTTACGCATCCTCAAAATCACCCCTCACAGGCAACCGTCAGAAAATTTGGTTTTAAAGAATGTGTACATCGCAGAAATACAGATGATAAGCAACAAATATGTCTGGAATTGCTGTACTCTGAATGGCAGCATAATAACAAATAATTCCGACCGCTCATTTCTTTGTGGAAATGAGCGGATTTATTATAAAATTGTACAATTACCTACCTTGCTCAGTTGTTTCAAAAATGCAAGGTAGTCTTTTTCTATATCTGTTATCCTAAACAATGAAAGGAGGAAGTATTATGGACTTTCTGAGAAGAATGAATAAAGTAATTGACTATCTTGAGGAGCATATCACAGAAAACTTTGATCTGAATGATGTTGCAAAAATAGTTTGTTGCAACGCGTATCAATTTGGAAGAATTTTTTCTTATGTCATTGGAATTTCGCTTTCAGAGTATTTACGTAATAGGCGTCTTTCCCTTGCCGCATTAGAATTACAGACTGGTAAGGTCAAAGTTATTGATGTGGCTTTAAAATATGGTTACAATTCTCCGGAATCATTCGCCCGTGCATTTCGCGATATGCATGGAGTATCGCCAAGGGAAGCATGCGCTTTGGGTGTTAAACTCAGGATGTATCCACGTATAACCTTTCATATATCATTAAAAGGAGATGTAGATATGGAATATCGTATTGAACAAAAAGGTATTATCAAAGGTGTTGGCATTGTGAAAAACTTTGGAAAGTGGACAATGAACAAAGAAGCGGAACACTGGACAGAAAAAATGGGAGAACGGTGGACATTTTGGGATGAATTTTTAAATCGTGGTGCAAATTTGGTTATACGCGACAAATATAAATTATACCGAGAACCTTTCTGGCAAATAGGGGTTACTCACACGAATGAAAATGGAGACATTGTCGAAGCAATAGGTGCAGAAGATGCCGGAGGCGATTATCCTGAACTTACTCACTTTGAAGTACCTGCAAGCACATGGGCAGTCTTTACAGCAAAAGGCACACTAAATCAGGAAGTACATCCCCTTGACGTACTGACTGCACAAATATTTTCAGAATGGCTGCCATCAAGCGGTTATCAAAAATCCATGGATTACGAGCTTCAGGTATATGGCCCTGGTAATACACAGTCAGATGATTATATCTGTGAGATTTGGATTCCGGTCAAAAAGAAATAACGAAATAAACGCAAGCTTCCCCAATCATCAGAATTCTTTACCTCAATTTTCTTATCTTTTTACTTGAGTTTTCTGTACTTTGCAACTATAATGTATGGGACAATTGTCCCATACAGATAACTCATACTAATAGCCATGCCCTTTCCAGCGCACCGCAAGATTGTGCCGAGGATTTCGCAGGCAGCTATCTAACTACTTAAGAAAATGGAGGTTTACAAATGAAAAAAAACAAGACCCAGAATTTGATGCTAAAAGATAAACTTCTTAAAAATGTACGGGGAATTTTAATCGGCACTATTATTGCATTATCTTTGCTTGCAGGAATTGCGCTGCAAATCTCTTACGATAGCGCCGCTACTGAAAAGAAGCAAAACTTTGACACAGAAATCAAAACTGCCGTAGACAGTCTTATCAGTGCCCTGACCGTCAATTATCAGCGGTATGAGAGTGGAGAGATTACAAAGGAGGAATCACTGGCCTCTTCTGAAAAAATCGTCCGGGACAGCCGCTATGACAATGGTAACGGATATTTCTGGGCAGATACGGCTGACGGTCTATGCGTTGTACATATGAATCCGGACTATGAGGGAACCAACCGTCTGGATGCCGTAGATAAGAAAGGCACCTATTATATACGAAATGTTATTAAAGCCGCCGATAACGGCACGAACTTCTCGGAATTCTACTTTACCAAGCCAAATGCCAGCGGTATCTTTAAGAAAAGGGCCTATACTGCCAAGTTTGAACCTTACGGCTGGTATATCAGTACCGGAAATTACTATGATGATATTAACAAAGCCATCCTTACCTTACGTTTCAAGCAGTCCATATCCGATATTATTCTGATACTGGTCAGCATATTAAGCGTGTTGGCAGGCACCAGACAGTTAAATAAAGTAATTTCAAAAATTACTGAGCCCCTTACAACCGTTACTAACCGCTTGCACCTGCTCTCACAGGGTGATGTGCATACACCGGGTTCCGAGAATATCACAGAAACCGATGAAACCGGAATCCTTGCAAATGCCGAAAACAATCTGATTAAGCAGCTGCAGATAATCGTTGAAGATATCTCCGTGAATCTCAGCAAGATTTCCTCCGGCGATTTAAGAATCAGTACGGATAAGACCTACACCGGTGATTTCACCCCTATCCAGAAATCCATACAGGATATCACCGGTTACTTAAATGAAGTCCTCCTATCTATCAATCAGGCCTCTAACCAGGTAAGGGGCGGTGCCAGTCAGGTATCTGACATGTCCAGAACTTTGGCAGATGGTGCCACAGAACAGGCAAGTGTCATAGAGGAACTGTCAGCCTCCCTTGATGAGGTTTCCTACCACGTGGAGAAAAACACTGCAAATGTAGATAAAGCCTCCGATTACATTCGCCAGATTATTGAAAAATCCAGAGAAGGCAATGAGAAAATGCAAAGCTTATTAACTGCCATGCAGAACATCGAACATACCTCCAGGGAAATAGGAAGCATTAACAGAACCATCGGAGCTATTGCAGCAAGAACCAATCTGCTGGCACTGAATGCCTCTATTGAGTCTGCACGTTTAGGAAACGACGGTAAGGGCTTTGCAGTAGTGGCAGAGGAAATGCGCCAGCTGGCGGGACAGTCTGCGGCTGCTGTAAATGATACCGAGAATCTCATCGCGACTTCTCTTGCGGCCGTGGAGAACGGTTCCAGAAATACTTCCGACACTGCAAATGAACTGATGACCATAACCGATATGATTAACCAGTTCAAAGATATTATGAAGGAGATAGGTTCCGAGAGCAGACAGCAAAACAATGAACTAAAGGAAATTACTCAGGGTATCGGCCAGATATCCGGTATTATCCAAAGCAATGTGGCTGCTGCCGAAGAGTGTTCCGCCTTCAGTGAAGATCTTAACACACAGGCTGTTCTACTATTTGAAAATATAGATAAATTTACTTTATCTGAGAATATATAATTTTAGAGAAAGCTCCTATTTTCACTTCACGCATCATCCAGGACAAAAGTCCGGATATGTATGTGACGGGAAAACAGGAGCTTTTCTTACTCTATTCCTTAAATAATGTCTGCAATCTTCTTTATAACCTCCGCATCACCTGCAAGTGACTGCACCGTAGCTGATATCTCCTGCGTAGCAGAGGCCTGGGCTAAGGAGATATCTGATATCTCCTGTGTTTTTTTCATCAGAACATCAATCTTTTCCTGTATGGAAGAAAGAATCTGTTTTGTATCCACAACTGCCTTGGCACTGTTCTCTGCCATCTTTCTGATTTCATTGGCAACCACGGAGAAGCCTTTGCCATTTTCCCCTGCTCTTGCGGCCTCAATGGAAGCATTTAACCCCAGTATTCTGGAGGTGCTGGCTGTCTGGTTGATGAATCCCAGAATTGTATTGGTCTTCTCAATCAGACCTGTTATATCCGCTGTCTGCTTAACGATATCTGAAATATTTTCCGACAATACATTGGACGAAGAGGCAATTTCTTCTGAGGTAGCAGATAATTCTTCCGTTGATGAGGAAAGTTCTTCAATTACATCCTTCAAGGTATTTTGGGAATCCATACTCAGAGCAACTGTGAGTGTTCCAATAATATTACCGTTGGTATTTTTAATTGCAACACTGGAGGATTTGAATTCAGCTCCATATACCTCCTTTGGAATCCTTCCGATACTTTGCTCCCCTGTTCTCAATACCAAAGGGATATTGCCCTTATCTGAAAATGGTTTTCCGGTCAGCCCTGTTACCATATCGCTTATACCTATGGAGTAGTGGGTGAACTTTTCCCTGTCTGTTATTGCCACGCTATTTTGAACAAACAGGGCCTGGTGAAAAAGGGATGCAAATTCCCCAAATAAGTCAATGTACTGCTCATCACTTAGAATTACTTTTTCCGTTGTACTGTCGTAAGTCATATAGTCATCTCCCGTTAGTTATAAAATATTTAAACTTAGGAGTATAATACTATATGGGAAACAAATTTTCAATAACAATAAAAATAATTATTATTATTTTTGTTTATTTCAAAGAAACTGCCATAAAATCCCGATACCTTTACCCGGTCCCTGGCAGCTTCTGTTAATTAAGTACTTATTAGAATCGAAGGCCTAAGTCAGCCTTACGATAATTCGATGCAGGATATCCACCGAATCCTCCAGATTTACCGAGGCATCTTTTATATGGTGATAAATTTCTCTCTGCCTTAGAGCATTCATAGAATCACCGCCTTTAAATACAGCCGCCATTCCGTTACGGTAAAATTCTTCTACCGCAGTATGTGCCGCTCTTATGCCGGAAATAGCTTTCTCGGATTTCTCCGGCATATGTTCCAGATTTCTAATGGCTTCGGTAAAAATCTCAGTCCCCTCCATAAGCTTTCCGGTCATACCGGTAATTGTCCCATCTGCAATGACATCAAAAGCTTTCATGGAAAGTATTGTCGACTGGGCATATTTGATGATTTTGTCCATGGCAACGGATATCGAATAGATATCCCCTCTGTCAAAGGGCGTTGAAAATGCTTCCACCAAATCCCGCTCCAGGCTTTTCCGTACCTCGTCGGCCTCTTTCACCGCTTGCAGCAATTTGTCACCTTCAGAATCCAGCCCGCCATCCAGCCAATTGTAAAGTGCCTTTATGCCCTGTTCATTGATTTTCGCCTGATTCTCAAGCATTTTAAAAAAATCATGCTTAACGGGAAACATTCTGTCAAACAGATTTCTATTATCCATGTTGTCCTCCTTATATTAGTTTCCCAATGAAAGAAACTGCCATGTAAATCACGGCAGAAACCACCGCCGACAGCGGAATTGTAATAAGCCAGGAGATAATAATATCCTTAACCGCCGACCAATGGACCATCCGATATTCATCCGCCGCACCAACGCCCATCACGCTGCCGACAACGACATGAGTCGTGGAAACCGGTGCGCCAACCAGATTGGCAGTAAAAATAGCCCCTACGGAGGAAAGCTGAGAATTGACACTGTGAATTGGCCTTATATTATAGATTCCCCTGCCAATGGTCTTCATAATACTCCAGCCTCCAAGCAGCGTTCCCAAAAACATAACAAGTCCGCCACTAAGCCTTACCCAGAGCGGCGCGGTTTGTGCTGCTGTTCCCGTACCCGCTGATAAGGCAAGGACAAGAATACCGATTATTTTTTGTGTGTCATTGGCACCATGGTTAAAGGAAAGTCCGGCAGAAAACAGCCATTGCACTCCTTTCAGCCCTTTATTCAGCGAAAATTTAGCATTCCTGAAAATTAACTTTGATACCTTTTCCAAAATAAAAGCAAGCGCAAATCCAATCAATGGTGAAAGAATTAAGAATACGAGGATTTTAAAAATTCCGGTAATCCGATGCCCTTCGCCGATAAACTCCTTCCAGCCCCAGAGGATATGCCGATATCCCGACGAGACAATTACCGCACCAATTATTCCGCCGATTAAAGCATGGGTGGAGCTGGAAGGCAGGCCCAGTTTCCATGTAATGAAATTCCATATGGCAGCTCCCAGAACTGCCGCAAAAAGAATCGGAAGCAGCGATTTTTCAACTGGAAGGTCAATTACCGAGGAAACCGTATTCGCAACGGCATTTCCACCGAATACCGCACCTAGCAGACCAAAAAAAGAAGCAATTCCAATTGCCTGCTTCGGAGTCGCCGCACCGCAGCTGATGATAGTCGCCACAACGGAACTCGCATCATGAAGCCCGTTGGACAAGGCAAAAACCAGCCCAAGTATAATAACGGATATTAGCATAATCCATGTAGCAGTCATCATTATTTTCGATACTCCAGACATATTTTATATTCACAATAGTAACAAGTTTTCATTCCAGAAGAGTCTTCCTGCAATCCTGCAGTTCCTGCTCCGCCTCTTTTGAGAGCTCGGGATACTGCGGATCAAGTTCTTTCAGTGCCTTTACAAAGATTTCTGAGATAAGTGTTCTGGCAAACCACTTTTTATCAGAGGGAATCACATACCATGGGCTTCTTTCCGTTGCAGTCGCATTGATTGCTTTTTCGTAAGCATCCTGATAATCCTTCCAGTATTCGCGTTCCAGCATATCACTTTTTGAAAATTTCCAGTTTTTCGATTTATCTTCTATTCGATCCATAAACCGCTTCTTCTGCTCACCGCTGGAGATATGCAAAAAGAATTTGATGACCGTAATCCCGTTTTCCCAAAGATATTCCTCAAAATCTGCAATCTGTTTATATCTCTTTTCAATAACATCATCACCCTTGCATCTCTCCGGCAAATTTTGAAACTTGTACAACTTATGCACCTTGGCAATTAAGACATCTTCATAGTAAGAACGGTTGAAGATGGCTATTTTCCCTTTTTGGGGCAGAACTTTGTGAGCTCTCCAGAGATAATCATGCATTAACTCTTCGGCAGATGGCTGCTTAAAGCTATAAACATCAACTCCCTGGGGATTTAATCCGGAAAATATATGCTTGACTGCGCCATCTTTTCCCGCCGCATCCATTGCCTGAAAAATAATCAATATACCGTTTTTACCTTCGGCATACAACTTGTCCTGATACTCTTCCATGGATTTCAGATTCTTTTCAATTAAGTCAAGTGCGTCTTCTTTACCTGAAAAATCTCCCGTATCGGAAGTATCAAAGCTATTAATATCAAAATTCTTTTCACCTGTAAATTTATACTTTTTAACGTTCATCGTTTTTCTCCTTCCTTTAGGTGGCTGCCGTATATTAATTATCTGCTTTTTCCCATTTATGATATCATCTATCAATTTCTTTTTATTATGCGCCAATCCTGCAAAGAGTACAATAGTATAATTATAATAAGCCGCCATAAGGACACTGATATTTTCACCCGGTCCCTGGCAGCTTTTATTAGTTTTTTCGGTATATAATTCTTTTAATACTATCATACGAAAGATGAAATTCTTCCATCAAGCCTCTGATAGAGGTACCTTCCTTTTTTCGCTGCCTGATTCTTGCATTCCGTTGCTCTAAATCTTCCTTAATGGCAGTTCTGCTGCCCCATTTACAGCGTTCTTCCTTTGGCTGGGGAATATAAAGCAAGCCGCCTCCAAAGTATTTTTGTATTTCTTCCAGGATATTATCCGGTAATATTTCTTTCCCATTTATATATGACATGCCTTTCACTCCTTCTGATATTATCCACCAGAGTGCAGCACATTTCATATTAATTGCGATTCAATAATCGCTCTATGCAAGGAATCGCAACTACATGTTCTGCGCTGCATAGAGCTTTTTGGGTGATTGATTGGACTTCTTGATCAATAACAAATAGTTTAACATTCTTACCTCATTTCTAAATCTGCGTGAATTATGCTTTCCAATTATTCACATCAGCATATATTCTGACAACCCATGTGAATTATGCCTTCCAATTATTCACATCAGCACTGGCCGGGATTGTCTGTGGAGCAATAGTTGGCTGCGTGTATAAAGTCGCCTTTCTTCTGTGGTACTTCCGCAAAATCGCTGATATCAAAGGTCTTTTCGCCATTCTCTAATACAAAGAAAGGAATTCCGATTCCGCCTCTTTCCTTTACCTCTAGGAACATTTCTTCCTTATCACGAAAAGCGAGAAATTCTTTTAAGGTAGCCGTATCTGCGGTAATGTTCTTATATACCAATTCAATATCCTTACAATCTGCCAGGTCTTTCTTTGCCTGTACACAGTCATGGCAGATTTCCGTTCCATACATCGTTATCTTCATGTCCATTCCTCCTTGTCAATCTATGATACCCCTATTGTAAACCCTATTCCCGAACCATGTCAATCTGTCCTTTATCCGGACTGGAGCGAAATCCGATACTTTCGTATAGATGGATTGCATAGGTATTGCACTCATCCGCTGTAAGAAAAGCTCTGGTGGCACCATTAAATTTACAATACCCCAATGCTTTTCCGATAAGCCTTCTTGCAATTCCCCTGTTCTGGTATTCCGGTATAACCGCCACTTCTCTGATCCAGGCAATTGGTCCCTTCTTACTCTGGATGCCATAGATGCCGGTACACACAAGACCTATAAGCTTCTTTTCTTCATTCCGTTCTGCCAGAATAACCTTATGTTTTGTCTCATCCTCTGACGAATTGTCCAGCCATTCCTTTATCCATTCTTTTGTCTGCCCGGTAAATCCGCGGCTTTGTCCCTTACAGGCAAGGGTTGCATCGGATGCTTCCTTGCTTTCATCTTCCCTTAAGAACTCTTCTTCCAGCTCACTTGACCTTATAACGGGGATATCCGTAAGGGAGTCCATAAAGTAATCCTTCCAGACATCTCTGATTACAAAGCCTGCTTCCTCAAAAGAATCCACCCATTCTTTTGGTATGAATTCAATCATCCCCATGGTACCCTCACCGACAGTATCCAATACCTGCTTCGCTTCATTGGCTGCCCAGTGGTAATGCATGCAATCTGCTTCTCTATGAAAGCCGCTTATTAGAATAATACTGCCGGTCTCTTTCGTAATCTCATACCCGGCAATATCCTCATAATCTGTATATTCCAAAGAATTGTATGTAAATCCTGCTGCCTTATCCTTTATTCTTAAAAAATCTGCCTCTGTCATATGGTTTCTTCTCCTTTAATCTGTTCATATTTTCCATAATTATAGCAGAATAACTTTACTCTAAGAATAGCAAGAATATTTATAATTGTTTTTACTTATATAAGCTCTTTTCTCAGCCCCATAATTGCAAAGCTGTTACTTCCGTATTCTTTCTCTCCATAAATACCGATAATTTTATCAAACCCATTCTTCTGCCAGAAACGAAGTCCTTTCCAGTTCTTCATATATACCGCCAGACCAAGGGCCTTCCATCCTGCAGACTGTGCCTGCCTTGTGAATTCCTGTATGGATTCTCTGCCGTAAGATTTTCCCTGACTGTTTTTATCAATGACATACATACCGATCCACAATGTGTTTTCATCGGGATAGCCATGATAGATATCAAAAAAACCGACAACTCTATTATCAGTATCTTCTATTACCATAAGGTAGTAATTGCTTTTATCCGCATTATGAACAGGCGGCAAATCTCCTTCTGTCAAGCAATCTTCAATGTAGCTGTCCGGGAATTCTTCCCCTTCCAGTTCTGTCTTGTTTTCCCATGAGGAACATATTTCTTTCAGTCTGTCCTTGTCAGCATATGTTGCCCTGCGTACAGTCAGTTCTTCCGTCTTCCAATATTCGTTTATCTTCATCTTAACCCCTTTCGTGAATATCAAATCTTCGATTTGATATTCCTGAATCCGTAGTTGAAAAAACTGCTTTTTGTTTTTTCAACCTACACCTTTCTTTCCTGCCTTTGCATTATTTTTCATTCAGTTTCATTTCGTACATAAATTCCAGCTTCCGGTAA
>JAEXGM010000166.1 GCA_023450835.1 Bacillota bacterium
AATTATTTAAAAGTATGTGCATTATTTTGGAAAAATTGGGTATAATAGCACCCAGGAGTAAAAAATTAACAAGTCCTATTTACTTTTTAATTAACAGTCTATCGTATTTTATATAAACAAGTAGGAAAAACGTCCTGAATTGTCAGAATATTATTTGACATTCACACTATTTCATGCTATAGTTAGATTGTTTCTGTGTTTAATATTTATGTTCCGAATTATTGGTTTGTATTACGACCCTTAATATAATAGGCACACCCATAAGGAGGCTGTTATGATGATGAAACAAGCAGATGTAAGCAAAGTTCGCAGAGAAGTAGTCAGTCACATAGGAAGCAAAGTTAAAATCAAGGCTAACAGGGGCAGAAATAAGATTGACATAACAGAAGGAATTATAACCGAGACCTATCCGAGCATCTTTCTGGTAAAAATAGAAGATGGTTCAGCTGATACATTTAAGACATTATCTTTTAGTTATGCGGATGTTTTAACAAAAGACGTACAAATGATGTTGTGCTAGTATGAAATAAAAGACGTTTCATATCCGGCATTGAGTGGCCTTACGGCCAAATGTCCGTTAGTATGAAATTAAAGACGTTTCATATCCGACACCCAGTGGCCTTACGGCCAATGTCCGTTAGTATGAAAAGTGAATGACGTAAAATAACGCTGCAGATTAGTTATAAATAGAATAAAACAAGTGGATTTCTGATATTAGGGAATCCCTTTTTTTATGCCTTTCTGTGAATTCTTTATTCATAAATATTATTTCTAATGAATATGATATGGTATAAGACAAGGAGGGATATTTTTGTGGAACTGATAAAGAAAAATGTTCATATGAATAAATTAAAATGTCAAACCAGCCTTCAGCTAACCCTGGATGACGACTTTAATGTGCCGGATGCAAAGCCTGACATTTATAAAATTATTAAAGAACAAGGCGCAGTTAAAATCAACGATGTAAAAATGTCTAATGGTAAGCTCATGGTAAATGGTTCTCTGCATTTTGATGTCCTTTATCTCAGTGACGAAAACGCAAGACCCTTACATAATATGTCAGGCGAAATTCCATTTGACGAACTGGTCCATCTGGATGAAGCCTGTGCCGGTGACGATGCTGTTGTCAATTGGGAATTGGAAGACCTGACTACAGGTTTGATCAACTCCAGAAAACTAAGCGTAAAAGCAATTGTCTGCCTTACCGTATTGGTAGAAGACTTATACGATGAAGCCACCGCTGTAGGAGTTGAGGGTGACGGAGATATCCAATACCGGAATAAGACAATTACGGTTACCGATGTGGCTGTTGATAAGCGGGATACTTACAGAGTAAAAGACCAGATTCACCTTCCCACCAACAAAGGGAACATTTCTGAGATTCTCTATAGTGAGGTGGAACTTCGGAATGTAGAAGTCAGACTGTTAGAAGATAAGTTTGCAGTAAAGGGAGAAGTTGTTGTATTTTTTATCTATGCAGGGGAAAGTGAAGATAACCCGATAGATTATTACGAGACGGAAATTCCTTTCAGTACTACCATAGACTGCAACGGCTGCACAGAGGATATGATCGATAACATTACTTTTACCATCAGCGGAAAGAGCTTGGAGGCAGTACCTGATGCAGACGGAGAAGAACGTATGGTGGATGTAGAAGTGGTGATAGATATGGCCATAAAGATGTACGATGAAGAAGAACTGGAATTATTAAACGATGTTTACTCACCGTACAAGGATCTGGTTCCGGTTATGAAGGAAGCAAATTATGAGAGCCTCCTGGTTAAGAACAACAGTAAAGTACGCGTAAATGACAGAATCCATGTTGCTGCCGGTCAGCCGGAGATTCTGCAGATATGTCATGCCTCAGGTGACATCAGGCTGGATGATCTGGAGGTAACAGACAATGGCCTTGAAGTAAGCGGAGTAATGGAAGTACAGGTGCTTTACATTTGTCCCGATGACAAGAGACCTTTGAATTCGATTAAAGGTATCATTCCATTCAATCAGACTATTGAAGCCAGGGGAATACAGCAAGACAGTATCTACCGTGTAAAGCCTTCCTTAGAACAGTTAAGTGTTATGGCTCTTGACGGTGAAGAGATGGAAGTAAAAGCCGGAATCGGCCTGAGCTCCATTATTTTTAATTCCTTGACGGAACCCATTATTGCTGATGTGGAAGAACATGAGCTGGATTATGATAAGTTAAAGAACATGCCAAGTATGGTTGGTTATGTGGTTAAAAATGACGACAGTCTGTGGAGCATTGCAAAAAAATACTACAGTACAGTGGATAAATTAAAAGAATTAAACGACCTTGCAGATGAGAATGTAAGGCCCGGTGATAAACTCTTAATTACCAAACGGGTAGACAGAATACTATAAAGTCAGCTAAAGTATAACTGCCATAGATATATTTCTGCTTTTATGGCAGTTATTATTGTGCACCCGGCAGGGTATATCTATTAGATATCATGCTCATGATCTTATTAATATGGATGGATTAAAAAATACCCAGTTATACTGGGTATTTTTAGTTGATATTTTCATATGTAGAGCGAATTTACCACTATCATTCTTCGGATTCGGAAGGAGGGTTCTTCCAATTGTTCAGTTTCTCTAAGGTGGCATCCAGAGTCTTTTTACAGATATCAGGAAGTTCTCCGCCCCAGACTTTTGTTGCCTGCTCAAAGCCGGTCTTTACAGCCTCTATCAGGGAGTCTGCCTTATCAGAATCACCTCCGGATAAAGCCTTGGCAAAAGAGACTAGCCTGTCAGAAGTCTGTTCAACGCCCCAGTAGCCGTCTTCGGCAATATCAGCCTGTGCCTGTTTGGCAGTTTCTTCGTCCACGGAATAATCTTTACTCTGCAGAAAGTTCCACATACCGGCGGCATCAAAGGTTTTCCCCTGAGAGAGCATCATCTTCTCAACAAGGTCCCTAAGCTGGTCATTTCTTTTTTGAAGGTCTGCCTTTAGGGCATTAACAACGGCGGTGTCAGGTTCTTTTGCCTGGGCACCGGCAGTACTGCGATAAGTATCACCGGGCGCTTTTGATGAGGATTCATAAATATCGGCAAAACTGGAAGCCGATTTCGAGGGAGACTTATCAACGGGCCTCACTGATGGGATATAAGAAGCTGCTGTAATTCCTTTTACATTCATAATATACCTCCTTGCTACC
>JAEXGM010000169.1 GCA_023450835.1 Bacillota bacterium
AGAGCTTCATCTGCCCTTTTTATAATGTCCTCCGAAGCAATGGTTTCAGCCGGACCGACAGAGCAAATACCGATACTAAGCGTTATCTTTATTGATTCCTTGCCAATGTCAAAAGAGTTTTCTTCCACAGAAGAACGTATCTTCTCGCCTGCCAGACGGGCGTCTTCGGCACCGGCTCCGGAGAGTACGAGTCCGAATTCCTCGCCGCCGTATCTGCCGGCGATATCACTGCTTCTGACAGAGCTTGTGAGGATTTCGGCAACCTGTTTCAGTATCAGGTCTCCGGATATATGTCCATAGGAATCATTCACCTTTTTAAAATAATCGATATCCAGCATAACAAAAGATATGCTGCTGTTGTCACGTTCTGCTTTGTGAAGTTCCTTTTCGAATAATTCAATCAGTAAAGCATGATTAAATAAGCCTGTCAGACCGTCTCGAAAGGCCATTTGCGTTAATTGGTCCTGCTGTGCCTTAAAGCGGAGTGCGGACTTCACCCGGGCAATGACTTCAACTTCATCAATGGGCTTTTTAATATAATCGAAGGCACCCAAATCAAAGGCTGTTTTTAAATCCTGAGGCTCCGTTTTTGCAGTGACGATTATCACGGGAATATCTTTAACCAGAGGTTCCTGCTTTAACAGGGCGCAAACCTCAAAACCATCCAGTATTGGCATCATGACGTCCAGCAAGATTGCGGAGGGCTTCACACTGACCGCCATATCCACAACCTCAAGACTGTTGACGGTGGCGTATACTTCAAAGTCTTCATCCTCCAGAATATTCTGCAGCAATCTTAAATTATTTTTGTTGTCGTCCACAATCAAAATTTTTTCGTTCATTTATTATCCTCGTATCCAGTGGTTTATTTTTTCGGTGAATATATCATCATCAATGGGCTTGGAGATGTAGTCATCAAAGGTTTCTCGAAAACTTTCTTCATCCTGTGACATGGCATAAGCTGTGACTGCAATAAAAGGCGTTTCTTTTAACTGAGGATATTCTTTTAATCTGTCAGTTACTGTTATTCCGTTCATATCGGGAAGGGATATATCCATTAGTACCAATTCCAATGGGATATCTGCCGCAAGCTGCAGTGCTGTCTTTCCGGAGTCTGCACAGATTAATTCAATGCTTTCATCTATGTCTTCCATAAGCTGTCTGATAAGCCGCATATTATTGGGATTATCTTCAACTAGCAGAATTTTTTTTGTCATTATTTGATTTCTCCTTAATCTTGGCTAATAAAACATCCATTACTTGTTCAATGATTACACCGGATTTTTGTATGACCATGCCGGCCCGGCTTGAAAGCTCTTCCTTTTCTTTATTCGTCAGATCTTTTGAAGTTACTATGATTACGGGAGTATCACTGATATTTGGAGTACTTCTTATTTCTTCCAGAACAGTAAACCCGTCTTTTTTAGGCATCATTAAGTCCAGAATAAGAACATCCGGCTTTTTCTGGTTTACCAGCCGCATTGTTTCTTCACCATCCATAGCAAAGCGATATGTGAGGGGTTCTTCTTTCAGAAACTGTTCCATCAGACCCAGAAAGTTCGGATCATCATCGGCAATCAGTATATCGGCGTCCGCCATATTTGTAATAGTTCGTGTGATGGTATCGATAAGCTCTTCCTGAGTGACTGGTTTTATAAGGTATTCATCAGCTTTCATCCGATAGGCAAGATTTTTTTCACTGAGGACAGAAGCCATAATAACAGGGATTTTCCTGGTCTTAACATTGTTCTTTAATTCACTTAATATTTCCCATCCGTCTTTATAGGGAAGGATGATATCAAGAATAATAACATCCGGCATAAGCTCAATTATCTTGTCTACTACATCTTCCTGACCATTGAATCTGATAACTTCAAAATCATGTTCGCTAAGATATTGGGTATAGAGTCTTTGTACATTAAAATCATCATCGATACATACGACCCTCTTACCGGTTTTTATTGATCTGGTGTCCGGCAGAATATCTTCAAGGGGCATATACTCTTCCTGGCAGTTAACAGGTAAAGTAACAGTAAAGCAGCTTCCCTCATGAAGCGTGCTGGTAACGCTTATATTTCCGCCTAACATTTCAACAAGTTTCTTTGTGATAGAAAGGCCGAGGCCGGTACCGCCTACTTTTCTGGTATAGGAACCATCTACCTGCCGGAATTCATCAAAGATGTTATCAATATTTTCAGCAGAGATTCCAATTCCCTGATCTTGTACTTTAATGCAGTAAAAGGAATCGTCCTGGTTTAGGGAAAGAGTTACAGTACCTTTGTCAGAGTATTTAAAGGCGTTACTCAGTAAATTGATCATAATCTGCTTAATTTTAATTCTGTCGCTTGTAATCAGGGAGTTTTCATAACCTGCGATATCCTGAATATAGTTTATGTTCTTGCCATCTGCCAAAGTATTTGTCATAAGGTATACTTCTGTCAGAACTTTTACAAGATTAAACTGTTCAATATGTACTTCCATTTTACCGGCTTCAATCTTCGAATAATCCAATAAGCCATTAATAAGCTCTAACAGGTGGGAGGCCTCTTCTTTTACAATATGCAGGTTTTCTTTCTGCATTTCAGGCAAAATGTCCCCGCTCTTTTTAATTACCCGGGTGGTAAAACCAATAATAGAATTGAGAGGCGTTCGAAGTTCATGAGACATGTTTGCCAGGAATTGGCTCTTGAGCCGGTTGGCTTCGTTAACTTCGGCCATCTGGGCTTTTAATAATTCATTTTTCTTTTCCAGCTCTGCTTCACGTGACAGGATTGCTTTTTGCATTTCATTAAAACGGGTTATCAGTACACCCAGCTCTTTGTCGGTCTTTAGTTCTATAGATGACTGATAGTTCTTCTCCGTTATTTCCTGTGTGGCATTTATAAGAAGCTTTACCGGTCTTGAGATACCTCTGGCAGTAAAGAGAGAGATAAATACGGCAACGCAGGAGGTCAGAATACCGCCTATAATAATGGCATATGCCGTTGTCATTTGAGTCTTTTTCAAATCTTGATTCCTGATATCAAGCAATCGCTGTTCTTCTTTATTAATATCCTTTACCAGAAGACGGATACTGTCCATCTGGTTTTTGCCAATATTGGTCTTTGCCACTGAAACGAGGTCGTCCAGGGCCATCTGACCGGCATTTACTTTTTCTCTTCCATCTATGATATTTTCAGTTTCCCACTTATACCAGGATTCAAACTTGGCTTGCAATTTTACTAATCTATCCTGTTGGGATGAGTTGTCTATCGTTAAATTTTTAATATCGCTGTAATGTTCTTCATAATCTGATTTGGCATCGGCAAAGGAGCCCAGGAAATCTTCCTTGCCTGTGAAGGCAAATCCCCTTACATTAGTTTCCATGCTCAGCATACATTCTAAGATTCCATCAGCTTCATGCATTACCTTGTAGGTATGCAGATTTATGTCAACAGCCTTAACCTGTGCGTTGTAATTAATATAGGTATATCCAATTAGGATAATCATACTGATTATGACTATGCCGAAACCAAAATACAATTTTTGGCTGAGTTTTAATTTACGAAACAATGAGATACCTCCATATGATAAGTGTGAAATAAAGAACATTTTACATCCGGCACCAAGTGGCCTCACGGCCAAATATCCGTTAGGATGAATAATCCTGACTGCCCTTATTTTTGAACAATCCAAAACATTATAACAGATGTGGAGAAGAGAAGTAAACCATTATTAATTGAGGATTTTTGCCAAATCTCAGAGATGAATATGCAAAAAATATTTTAGATATAAAAGATTACTTTTTTTAGCCGATACATGTTGAAAACTACGAATTTGACTTTTCTCCGCTTTCAGATATAATATAGTTAGCTGCAACTAACTAAAGGGTGAAAACGGATGGAGCAGAATTGAATAAACATTCATACAGCTTCATATACGGTCAGTTACGACGGAGCTTTATTC
The DNA here is from genome assembly GCA_023450835.1 of Bacillota bacterium. Taxonomy (GTDB): domain Bacteria; phylum Bacillota; class Clostridia; order Lachnospirales; family Lachnospiraceae; genus Anaerocolumna. The sequence goes on from JAEXGM010000169.1 coordinate 3,946, forward strand.
GTCTAAAGCTGAAAAAGAAGGAGGAGAGAATTTGGCGACAAAAATTAGTTGTCCTTTTCAGATAGGGCATATCTTAATTAAAGTAGATAATCTGAAAGAGGCTGTTGAGGATTATGAAGCACTTGGGTTTCGTGTTACCTATGGAAGTGTTCCAGGGAAGTCCACCAATGCAATGGTTTACTTTGAAGATGGTTCATTTCTCGAGCTGTTTTCCACGAATTTCGGGCAGCCGGTAAATAGCATTATGGGCTTTATGGTAAAATGCATGCATGCTCTAAAGAATATATATGCAGGCCGTATGAACAAATACATACTGCCGGGAGAGGGGGTTAGGGATTATGCACTGGACAGCGCAGAGGGGAAGGAATTCCGGAGTAATCTTGGAATGCTTGAAAATCAAGGACTTTCCATATTCGGGCCAAAGCATATGAAGAGGAAAAATGCAGAGGGTATTCTGCTGCAATGGTCCTTGTGTTATACGCCGCAGGAACATCTTCCTTTTTTTATGAGTCCCTACAGCCCTTCAGAGGCTATGACAACCTTAAAGACTAATCATCTTAATGGTGTATCCGGGTTGGCGGAACTGGTCATAACTACAAAGAATTGGGCAGAGGATTTGGAATATTATCAAAAAATATACTGTCAAGCTCCTGCAATAGAAAGCAGCAGTGATGGACTTAAGTGCCGCTTCCAATTAAAGAATACTATTGTGACCTTGGAAGAAGGAAAGACAGACGGAATAAGAAAAGTTTTGTTAAAATCCAGTAAGGCGGTTGAGGAGGTTGGTGACCAAAGGCTGGACTCAAAATTGTGTCATGAAGCCACCTTAATATTGGTATCTTCCTATGAATATTAGGATTTCCAGTTTAGTTTTATTTTTCATTTTTAATTAAAAAATAAGGGCACTCCTAAAGTCAATTTGTAATCGTAATTGCTTATGGTGTACCCTTTTTTGTATATGTACTTTCTGTATTGTACTTTTTATCTTTATTTTTTAGAAGATATGGCATCCTTAGCATTTTGAAAAGAAAGTTTAATTGCAGCCTTCGGGCAGACATCTGCGCATTCACCGCATAAAATGCATTCATTGTTTCGCATGTCTCCGGCAATGACCATTTCATTTACCTCAAGGCTCATGGGGCATTTTCTGGAGCACTGCTTGCAGTTAATGCAGGAAGATGGCACTGGTTTAAGGCGTAAGCCGGGAAGCTTAAGGACATCTCTTAGTTTGTTTCCAAGTATCATGAAAGGTGACATCCAGCAGATGGAATGACACATTCCCCTTCTGCCAAGCAGAAGTGCCAGTATGGTGATGAGGAAAACAATTGCAAAGTAAGTTATAAGACCGGGCAGGGAGGAAGCTGAGATACCATGGTCTGTCATATAGAAAAAATCAACTTTCTTTATTCCGCCGGCGGAATAAAAGGCTGCAATGATTCCAAGAAGCCAGGGAACCCAGATGAAATATTTAATCCGGTTAACTTTTCTGCCCTTTACGGGCTTATCCACGGCAGGAAATAGGGATTCCTGCAATCCCGCAGCGGGGCATACCCATCCGCAGAAAGCTCTTCCAAAGAAAAGTGAGAATAAAAAGAGGGAAGCAAAGATAAGAAAACTCCCTGAGATGATACCGGCAATGCCTCCCTGAATAATAAGGTAAGGAGAGAAATAGAATAAAGTTATGGGGAATAGGAAGAAAGATAGTGTTATCAGCAATTTTCTTGTTTTTTGACGTTTCATTGAAAAGCCCTTTTTGCCACATTGCGAGTGAAAGAAGGTTTCAGTGGCATCCTTTCTTATGATTTTACTTTCACTGCCAGGAATCCCTGGAAGAGACTTGAAGCTTATTATTCTTGACAATGTCTATAACAACATGATATAGTTTAGATAAGAAGACTATATCATGTTGTTATAGACATTGTCAAGATGATTAAAGTAAAAGAATCATATGAGGCGAAGAGAAAGGAAGTTATATAAAATTATATAAAAGAAAGGATGCCGCCTTTAGAGATGGATGGCAGAAAGCTCTATGAAATATCACAACAGCTTTCGGTTTAATTATGGCAAAAGCAAATACTACAATGTATATTATCCTCGGATTATTGGACCATGAAGATTTAAGCGGTTATGACATTAAGAAAAAGATAGATTATATGATAAGCCATTTTTGGGAAATCGGATATGGACAGATATATCCTACCCTAAAATTTATGGAAGAAAACGAAATGATAACAAAACAGATCAGTGAGACAAGCAAAGGACCGGAGAAAAATCTTTATTCCATAACTGATAACGGAAGAGAAGTTTTAAAAGAATGGCTCCTGCTTCCCGAAGCAAAGGAATACACCAAATATGAAATTCTGGTGAAACTGTTCTTTGGAAAACAGGTGTCGGAGGAGGAAAACCGAAAGCGTATTGAATTGTTTAAGGAGCGTCAGCTTCAGAATGCGGCTGCCATGAAGGTGTTTAAGGCCAATTTGGAACAGGTCCTTTATGAGGGGGAAGATCACCTGTATTATTATCTGACTGTCCTCTTTGGGGAGAAGATTTATGATGCATATATTGAGTGGGCAAAGGAAGCAGAAGAACTGCTAAGTACTTTCAGAAAGGAGCCTTAAAGAGAAAGAAACAGTTTGATTATATTCAGAAAAGGTAATTATAAACAAATTAATTGATAATAAAAAGGGAGCTGTGTGTGGAAAATACAAGAAAAAATTAGGAATGACTATATAGATAGTTACAAAATATTACAAAATAACCTAAAATATGATTTGTTATTTGACATTAATACCCTTAACTGTTAAAATTTTCTATGTAGATTGCGCAATAAAGAAAAAGGGGGGATTATTTCGTTTACATAATACGTGCAAAGTCTAAATAAAAAATTGGAGGTACAAATGCAAAAGGTTTTAAAGAAAAGCTTATGTTATTTTTTAGTGTTAGTGATGGTACTTTCTGTTACACCATTTACACCGCATATCAAGGTAAAAGCTGAGACATTAGTCTATGAGGATGAAAATGGAAACAAATGGGAATACATGATTGATAATAGTCAAAAAGTTCCTTTGGATCAAAATACCTATGCGGTAAAACCGTTAACACTAGATTCAGTATCAGGTAATGCAACTGTTCCGGGGATAATAAACGGGAAAGAAGTTACATCAATATTCGGTGATTACACTTCCTGGTATAATACGAAAGTTACGGGCATAACAATACCTAATACAGTAATTAATATAAGTTCTATGGCTTTTACAGGTTGGTCTAACCTTCAAACAGTAAACTTTGAAAGTGGTAGTAAGTTAAAGGTTATTCAAAGATATGCATTTAATGGCTGTTCCAAATTAACCAGCATAACAATACCCGCATCGGTACAGGAAATAGGTGTGTTGTACACATATCCGGAAAATGAGACAGGATTTAGTATTTTTGCTGAATGCTATAAGTTGGAAAGCATACAAGTGGAAAATGGCAGTAATTATTTTAAATCTGTGGATGGGGTGTTATACAGTCTTGACGGGAAAACCCTTTACAACTATCCACAGGCAAAGAGCGGAACATCTTTTGAAATTCCTGCAGAAGTAACAACGGTGAATCAGCAAGCCTTTAGTGATTGCATGAATCTGACCGGCATTACTTTTGCACCCAATTCAAATTTAACAACCCTTAGTTATTATGCGTTCGGTCATTCCAGAAATATTGTTTCATTCTCAACTTTCCCTGAGTCATTGGTTGACTTTGGAGATTGGGTTTTTGGCGACACAGGCTGGCTAAAGAACCAAATAACCCAAGAGCATCCTTATTTGGTTATCAATGGAGTGCTTTTGAACGCTTATTATGGTTTAACTGTACCTGCCGATGTAACCCTTCCTAATAATACTATCACAATAAATGATCACGTATTTTCTAATGCATTATTCGCAGAAAATGAAAATGTTAATGTAGTAATTCCTGATTCAGTTACTACGATAGATAATGCTGCTTTTTACGGATATAATAATATTTCTACGCTGAAGCTCCCTGGTAGCGTAACAACAATTAAAGATTTGGCATTTGCATATATGAAAGGATTAAAATCCATTGCAATTCCCAATTCGGTTATATTGATTGGGGATAGCATTTTTTCCTATGATACTGCTTTAGATTATATCTATACGGATAATGAATTGGTTAAAACAACGAAACTTCATGAGACCTGGAATCCCTTTCATTATACCTTTGAGCCTTTTGATAATTATGGAAAAGAAGCTCTAAGCGGCGAAATTTCTATAGCAGGCAATGCAGAATACGGTGAAAGTTTGTCCGCACTAACCACTGGTATTACAAATTCCAATCCCGGAGCATATACCTATGATTGGTTTAGAGTGGATGCTGTTACAAAGGCAGAAACGCAAGTTACCGGAACAGACAATACATATACTGTTACAGCAGATGACATTGGATATCAGATAAAACTTAAGGTAAGTTCTACGAACTACAGCGGTTCTCTGAATGCCAATACAGAGATTGTACAAAAGGCAGACTGCCCGCAAGTAAATGTACCTGTTTCAGGAGTAGTGAATAATAACGGTACCAATAAGAACTTTACCTTTACTGGTGTTGCCGGAGTGACCTATGAATATTCTCTGGATAGTGGTTTGACATGGAATGATGTGCCGGAACTTACGGATACTACAGGAAACATTTCGATTGGAAACATAGCTGTTGAAACAGGTAAATTAAATGTCAGAGCAAAGGCAACGGATATTTATATGGCAAGTGCATCTATTTCAAACAGCACACCATTTACATCTTCCTTGGAAGGCAATGTTCAAATCTCCGGAGCATTAAAATATAATCAGACACTAACAGCAAATGTATCTGGCAGTCAAAGTAATGCACAGCTTGTTTTTGCCTGGTATCGAAGCGGAAGCAGTACGCCTGTGAAAAGCGGAAGCAGCAATGAATATGCGATAACTGCTTTGGATATAGGTAAAACATTATCGGTGAAGGTTAGTGCCAGCGGCTATACCGGAAATCTCGAAGACTCGGCTGATTCCGTTGTAAGTAAGGCGGATGCGGTGATTACCATAGCAACCGATAAAGTTACTTATAGCAAAAACTATGGTGATGCAGATTTTTATTTAGAAGGCATTACCAATAACGTAAATGGGGCAGTTATTTACAATAGCAGCGATTCCGGCATTACTGTGACAGCGGACGGAAAAACTCATATTAACGCAGCAACGGATGGAAAATATATAATAAAGATAGAATTACCGGAAACGGACTGCTATAATGCAGCGGAAAGTAAATCTATTAGTATTACCGTTGAAAAAGCACATACAGTTTCACTAAGCTTAAGTAATTTGAATCAAACTTCTAATGCCATATCAGTACCGACAGTTATGATGACTCCTTATAGTAAAGTTGCTTATGATAAGATTAAAACAGAATATGGAGTGGTATCTGGCAGTGCTATCGCTTGGAGTCAGGAACTTCCGGCAACAGAGGGAAATTACAAGATAAAAGCTACTTTATTGAAAGACGAAGCAAATTTGGATAATAATATAGACATATACACGGATATAACTACCGGAGTGCAAGATTTTGTAATAACAAAATACATTGTACCAGGCGGTGGGTCTTCTGGAAATACACCGGGTGGAAATCCTTCTTCCGGTAATTCCGGCACTGGAAATGACACAAGCAGTACGACAATAAAAAATTATGATGGTTCAACGACTACGACAGATACTGTAAAAAATCCGGATGGATCATTGACTACAACAACCAGTACGGTAAAATCTGACGGAAGTAAAACTGTAAAAGAAAATACGAGTACCACAGCAACAAATGCAGATGGTTCAAGTAAAACAACAGAAAGTATAAAAGAAACAGTAACAGCAGCTGATGGTACAATCTCTATAGTAACGACTAATGCGGTTACGAATAAAAATGCTGATGGCAGTACCACGAAGCAATCAATAATTGCTGTTGATTCTAGTTCAGCAACTGCAATCAAATCTGTAAAAACAGATAAGAATGGCAATATTACATCGTCCGCAGCTACCATTTCTACTGATATTGCTGAAGTCACTAAAACAAAAAAAATCTCAGCGGTATCCGTTAATGTGCCTCTAAGTATATTAAATGCAGTTTCTGATTCGGATAATACAACAGATGTATCCATTAAGATAACTACGGATATTACTAAAACAGCTATTACGGATAAAGATACTAAATCTGTTGTATTAACAGTTAGTGTTCCTTTGGTCGAAAATGTAAATATAAGCGGCGCTTATCTATCGAAAGACGTTGCAGGTATGGCTGCTGAGTACAAAAAAGATTTAGAAATCAAAATGGTAAACGGAAATGCTGCTGATTATACCATAAAGATTTCTGCCAATGCTTTGGATAAAATAAGTAAGGATATGAATCTTGCACTCAATATCACAAGTTATAAAGAGATTGCGAAAGAGGGAACAAAATTTGCAGCAACACTAAATAATGTTCTGAAATCTGACAGTGCAGACGTTCAGATTGTTAGCTTTTCAGATAACAAAGCACTTGGAACCGGTGTTACAATTTCCTATAATGTATCTGAAATAAAAGATGTTATTGCAGGGGATAAGGTTTATATTTACAGATATAACAGTAAAACAAATAAATTAGAGGAAGTTGCCAATAATACTGTAGTTGTGGGCAAAGATGGAATGATTACAACATCCACTATTAATGGCGGTGACTTTGTGATAAGTTCTGATAAACTTGCAGGCAGCAAAGTAACAGTCCTTGTTGATAAGGTGTCTGTTAATACTACCGTTTCAACAATGAAAGCAGGCAGTAAGACAAATCTGAAAGTATATCTTCCGGCTGATATCCAAAAAGTCTCAACCTTCGATAAGAAGACAGATCCTATAGGACAGGAAGAGGCACAGGTTGTATATAAAGTAAGTAATGAAAGTATCGCACAAGTTGACTCTAAAGGAAATGTAACAGCTAAAAAGTCAGGAAAAGTGGAGATAACTGTAACAGTAAAACTTGAAAGCGGAGAGAAAAAGACTATTAAAAAAACAATTCAAATCAGGTAATTCATGTTATCGTTTCCCTGTTGGTACATAAAACCAGCAGGGAAATTTTTATGTCAGAACATAGAAAGCGGTATTTTATCTTCTTGAGATTCTTATTATTTTCTGGTAAATTATGTTTAGACATGTACATAACATTTTTATTCCGGAAGGCATTATTTTGTAATCAGAGAAGGGAGAAAGCCATATGAAGAACAGGGAGTTGGGAAGAACAGGATTGTTGGTAAGTGAAATCGGACTTGGAGCCGAATGGTTGGAGAGACAGAATGCAGCTGAGGTAAGAGAGGTAGTTGAACACAGTGAGGCGGCTGGTATTAATATCTTAGACTGCTGGATGTCGGAACCTAATGTTCGCTCCAATATTGGAGCAGCAATTGCCGGACATAGAGAGAAATGGATTATACAGGGACATATCGGCTCCACTTGGCAGGAAGGGCAGTATGTACGTACCCGTGAACCGGAACAGGTGAAAGCTGCATTTCAGGATTTATTACAACGCCTTGGAACAGATTATATTGATCTTGGAATGATTCATTTTGTGGATGAGACGGCGGAGTTTACCGCTATTATGAAGGGAGAATTCATAGAGTATGTCAGGAACTTAAAGGAGTCAGGAAGTATACGCCATGTGGGTTTAAGCACCCATAACCCTGATGTTGCAAAAGCAGCGGCACTAAGCGGTGAAATAGAGATGATTTTATTCAGCCTTAATCCGGCATTTGATATGCTGCCGGCAAGCGAAGACATTAATGAACTTTTTGCAGAACATTACAAGGAAAGTTTAAAAGGGATAGCCCCTGAAAGGGAAGAATTATATCAAATTTGTGAACGTGAAAATGTTGGAATAACTGTCATGAAGGGCTATGCTGGAGGAAGATTATTCAGTGAACAGAATTCACCCTTTGGAGTTGCCCTAACCCCTGTCCAATGTCTTCATTATGCGCTTACCCGTCCCGCAGTGGCGGCTGTTATGGTCGGCTGCCGTACAACAGAAGAAGTGGATGCGGCGGTTGCTTATGAAACTGCCACAGAGGCTGAGAAAGATTATGCCACGGTTTTGGCCAATGCACCATACCATTCTTATTCCGGCCAATGTACTTATTGCGGGCATTGTGCACCATGTCCCTCTTATATTGATATTGCCATGGTCAACAAGCTGTATGATTTGGCACTCATGCAGGATGCAATGCCGGCTGCTGTAAAAGCCCATTATTCCGGCTTATCCGCCAATGCCTTAGATTGTATCAGCTGTAAATCCTGTGAGCAGCGCTGTCCCTTTGGAGTTCCCATAGCAGAGCGGATGCAAAAAACAGCGGAACTATTCGGATAAATTCAATAAACATTAGATTGAACCAGACATCTTATTTAAAACGGAACAATTTCAATTAAGCCGGAACATTTTGATTAGGTTAAATAAAGGAAGTATTACGAGAAATTGCAAGAAATAAATAATTACATAAAAGTGTACCTCCAAATATCAGGAAAAGGTTAATTAATATTTGGAGGTACACACTTTTATATAAATAACTATCCCAAAAAGTTGAAAAATGTGGTAAAATATACTCGCAAGGAAAGCAGATAAATAGATTAATATGTAATTACTTGATTAAAAATGAATTATTACCTCAACTTATAGGAGACAAGATGCGCAAGGAACAACCGGATAATTCTCATGAAAGTGAAATACAACAGGAATACTCTAAAATTGATAAA
>JAEXGM010000274.1 GCA_023450835.1 Bacillota bacterium
GCTGCCAGAATAATTCCGTCGTACTCCCCTTTTTTTAATTTCTCCAGCCTGGTCGGAACATTCCCCCGCAGACTAAGACATTCTGCCTGGTAATACTGCTGTATCTGAAATTGTCTTCGAAGGCTGCTGGTTCCAATCACTGCCCTGCTGCCACTATCAAGCTGCTTATCAAAAGTGACTAAAACATCCCGTGGGTCTTCTCTCTTTGGAATGCCAAGGATTCCAAGTCCTTTCGGAAGTTCCATAGTCATATCCTTAGCGCTATGTACAGCCAAATCAATCTTTCCGCTTAGCAGTGCTTCTTCAAAGGCATCTACAAAGACTCCTTTTCCGCCAAACTGAACCAGGGGTCTATCTAAAATTTCATCCCCCAGAGTGCTGATTGGTATAATCTCAAATTTCATATTGGGGGAAATCTCTGAGAGCATATGGATAATAGTGTTTGTCTGAATCATTGCCAGCTTACTTTTTCTTGTTCCTATTCGAATCGTGTCCTTCACTTAAATACCACTTCCTTCCGGCGCTACTTTTAAGATTACCGCCCGGAGGTCTGATTCCGTCAGACGTCCTTTATTTTCTATGCCAATTCTGGCAAGTTCTTTCATAATATCAGCCCGTTTGCTTTCCGTTGCAACGGTATTTTTAACATATTCCCGGTAGCTGCCAAGAGTATCGACCAGCGCTTCATAGAAGTCCGGCAGCCTCTCACTTACTTCCTTTCGGATATGCCCTGCCATCACCGGACTATGTCCCGATGTAGTAACACCGATAGAAATGTTCCCCTTCTTTATGTAAGCCGGAAATAAGAAATCACATTTATCTATCTCATCCACTGCATTAACTAATAGGTTCCTCTTCCTGCAATCAGCTGCTATCCTTGCATTCATGTCTGAATTATTAGTTGCTGCAATTATAAAAAAAGTCCCTTCAAGATCCTTCTCTTCATATTCACCCATGCGGATATGAATCCGGTCATCAAGAGCCCTTATCTCATCAATGACCGCCGGTGCAACCACTGTTATATCTGCTTCAAAGTCAAGCAGTGCCAGAATTTTACGATATGCTATCTTACCGCCTCCTGCAATCAGGCATTTTTTATTTTTAATATCAACAAAGAAAGGGAAATAAGCCATTATACCTCCATCTAAATACCATATCTAACCTGCACACACTGTCAGATTATATATTGATAAGTGCTATGCTTAACAACTCATGCATCCAGGACAAATCTTATAGTTGTATTTATATCATCTTTCGAAGCAGCTGCAATACTACAGACAGCTCTTCGCTGTTTGCCTTATCTTTCAATTCATACAGCAGATTAACAGGCTGTATCTTTTCCAGTGCCAGACTGACATTTGGTATATCAGGCAGAAAGGAGTGGAAAACCAGTTCTTTTCTTGCTTCATCCAGATATTCTTCCATAATCTGTGCCGCACGAATTGTTTCCTCTTCCTTTAGTTTGGAATTCTGACTGGAAACCTGATTATAGTAGTCGATATCGTGCAGGGTAATACCATCTATTTCCGTGATTTCTCTGTCAATATCCAATGGCACGGACAGATCAAGGAAAAGGCGTTCTTTTCTGGTCCGTATACTTTCTGCGAGTTCCTTACAGGTAATTGTATAATGAGGACTGGTGGTAGCACTGATAACAATGTCTGCTTCCTCTATAAATTCATACCTTGCTTTAAATTCAATCATTCTGACATTCTGATATTCTCTGTTTATGATTTCAATAGAATTATGACTGCGTGAAGTACCGGTGATCTGTATATTCTCTTTTCCATACAGATTCTTCATAATGATTGTCCCCATTTTCCCTGTCAGTCCGATGATAAGCACATGTTTTATCTCTCTCTCAAAGCGGAAGACTTCATTTGCAGCCAGAGTTCCAATGGATACCGGGGTTTTGGACAATTTGGTGTCAGTTTTTATTCTCTTGGCACAGGTAATGGCAGCCTGGAACAAAGTATTTAGCATATACTTTGTTGCCTTTAAGCCAAGTGCCCTGTTATAGGCATCTTTCACCTGCCCTAATATTTCATCTTCGCCGATTACCATGGAATCCATGCCACAGGTAACCGAAAACAGATGCCGCATTGCCTTCTCCTCATTATATACTAAAAAGTACTTCAGCAATAGCGAAAGCTCTGTCCTTTTAAATCCCGCCAGCAGTCTCTCCATCTCCTGAACAGCCACAAAATCAGAGATAGCTGACGAAGGCGTAAAATACACCTCACAGCGGTTACAGGTAGAGAGTATCACACTCTCTTCAAAATGCCCCTGTTCCATAACTAGTTGCAAGAATTCTTCCTGCTCCTCTTTTGAAAAGGAAAATCTTTCTCTGATTTCAACGGTCGCGATTTTATGACTTATACTGATTACAAACATTTCACTTTCTCTTTTCTATACCATTTATTAAGATAATTCCAATAACCCATACTTTATAAATAGCAATTTAAAATACTATGGGCTTTGTGAAATTATATATTCTGCAAATCAAAAGGGGCCATGTCTTACTAATAGATTATTATATTATTGCAGCCAAATGTCAACAGTGTGCCATTTATATTATTACAGTTCTTTCGAATTCATAGTAAACATATATGAAATTATATTAATGCAGAAATAATATTCTGTCAACTAAATTGCTTTGATTCATATGGAGTATAATTTCTTATAATTTAAGCAGAAATATGTTAACCACCATAATAATAGCCTGCTTCCTTTGAATATTTAACAAATGAAACAGGCCAGTGCTTATAGCTATAGAAGTTTTTTCTTAATTTCTATAAATCTTAGGACATCCTGCAGTTCCTCCTGTTTGGTAACCCGGTAGTACATCCATCCATAATGATTTCCGAAAGGGAAAACCAGCTTTCTTTCTAAAAGGTATCTCTCTTTTAACTCTTTTTCCAAACTAAACAGCAGCTCACAAGCATCTTCCCCTATATATGCCTCACCCTCCTCATCTGAGGGCATATGACTCTTGTCCAGCATCCTTTCATACATTAAACTCACCGCCTTAATTCATCAGCTTACCCAAAAAAGTTCCTCTTACTTTCTTAAAGTTTTCTTATAGGAAGCCATAGCTTAAAACCTGCCATTTCGCCTCCCGTTTCGAACCATTCCCTGCTAAATACATGTTCTTCATAATACGGCCTTGTCCCCATATCAAACTCATAGACAGGTGTATCTCTTAGAAATTCTGACATGACCCCATATGCCTTCATCATAGATTCACCAATGTCAATAGTGCCGTCTTCCCGGAATTCGTTCAATGCAACATCTCCCACCAGAAACAGACCTTTGGGCGCATCGTAGACTTCTGCTCCTCTAAAAGTATCCCCACTTCCTTCTTCTTCAAATAAAAATACACAAGCCAGATATTCGTGAACAATATCCTCCTCATCAGCCCGGTGTTCTTCTCCCTCGGGATGATGCCCTTTAGGGGCACAGCCGATATATCTGCGGGCAGGATAGTCCGTTAGCTGTTCTGTGCTCCACTTCCTGAGCATAGTCCAGGCAGCCTCTTCCGGCGCTCTGCAGTTCACAAAAAAACCTGCCAGCCGTTCATTGCCATGCTCTTCTATGCGTACAATCGGTTTCGTACTCATACACAAACTTCCTCCATTCACCTTTATTTCTATTGTTATCCGCGGATATTCCGTGTAAATTCCAAGCTTTCTTACTGCGGTCGGAGGTATGCCATGAAAAGCCTGAAAAGCCCGGGTAAATGCCGCTGCCGACTCATATCCATACTTCAATGCGACCTCAACCACCTTTTCATTTCCATGGCTCAAATCATAGGCCGATAATGCCATTCTTCTGCAACGCACATACTCGGATAACGGTATATCCGTGGCAAAGGTAAACATTCTCTGAAACCTGGACAGTGAGCAGCAGGCAATCTTTGCAGCCTTTTGGTAATCAATCTTCTTCTCCATGTGTGCTTCCATATAGTCGATAGCACTGTTTATCTTATCAAGCCATTCCATATTATTGGCCTCCCATCTGCGTAAGCACCATTTAGGTGCTTATTTGCACCATTTAGGTGCTTATTTACTCATTTAGGTGCTTATTGGCATCATTAGGTGTCTATTTGGCACCATTTAAGTGCTTATCACACCCCTCAGATGCTAATCCACGCGTACAATCAGGGAGAGTGAAAGCTTTCTCTTTCTTTTTTCACTCTCTCACCTTAAGTTAAGTATACCATATATTTCCCAAATAAGCTTTGCATAAAAAGGCAGCCTCTGCAAAATAAATTCCATTTTCTTTCCTTGGCTTCATTATTTCAAGCTGATAAAATAAAAGCCCTCATCACTTTTATAAAAGATGAAGGCTCTCTATTATTAAATACACTATTTATAATATTAATTAGTCTGTATATACTATTATACTTTCTTCAGGTACTCTTCCATTCTTATTATATCCTCGCTTATCATGCGGCACTTGGACTTTTCAATAAGAATATTGCCGCCCGTCATAATATAGGACGGAAAAACACGGATATTTTGATAGAAGAATTCATTACTGCGGATTTTATAGGTACTTTCGGATGGAATTACATTTTTCTTCGTATTCTTTTTTGTTATCATATTAAAAGATTTCTTTGCCACATCTCCCATAAGCATAATGACCTTTAGATTGGGAAACAGTCCAATTTCATATTCCAATACAGGCAGATGCTCCCTTATCTTATCGGTTTCCACCGTATATCCGGTTTTAGGTGACTTTACTGCAGTTGTAATGTAAATTCCCCGGTCTATGATATCATCAATTCCGGCAACCGCAATACCCGCCTCTTCAAAAAGAGCCCGTACCGTCTGCATATAGCCTGGGTTTTCCGTCCTGCTGTAAAAATAATCCGACGGATTTTCCGGTGGCACCTCATTTATCATAATCACTCTTATTTTCTCAGTATCTAAAGTGACCTCCGGATATTGAGCATCCTGCGGCAAAATTCCATTTGCGTCTGAAAATAGCGTTAAACATTCCTTCATATTAAGCAGCATAGTTTCCCTCCTTTCCCATATTATAACATATATAATGGACAACTATATGTCATGTTATAATTATTTGAAGAAAACTTATATGATATTTTGACTCAGTTTTCGCACTCTGTAATAGTATGCCGGTATAATCGGTATCAAGGCTGAGACCCAGGCAACCGGATTGGCAAGGCAGATTCCAAAATAACCAAGAGGCTTTGCAAGGAGGATAACCACCAACCCTCTGGCGAATAACTCAAAGATTCCTCCAAGCATAGGAAGCATACCATCCCCTAATCCCTGCAGTGAATTACGGTAGACGAAGATCAATCCCAGCGGGATGTAAAAGCCTGCTACCGCATAAAAATATATCCTGGCCTTCTCTACAACCTGCGCACTGTCTCCGTTCACAAAAAGCTTCACCAGAATATCTCCGAATATGAGTACAGCCACCATGGATAATACGCTGCAGACTATAGATATAATAAAGGTCGCTCGAACTCCTGCTCTTACTCTATCCATTTTCCTGGCTCCGGTATTCTGTCCGACATAGGTGGCCAAACTTGCACCAAAAGACGGAAGGGGCTGGGTAATAATGTTCTGTATCCGGCTGGCAGCCGTAAATGCAGCTATATAAACCGTTCCAAGATTATTTAACGCTACCTGTACCATCATGGTACCAATGGCCGTTATGGAAAACTGCAAGCCCATCGGCACGCCCATCCCGGTCAATTTAACCGCACTCTTTCCGGAGAAATAGGCATCCTGCCTTTTTAATCTCAGAATCGGATGTTTCTTTAGCATATATATTAAACAGAGCACAGAGGCAAAGGCCTGGGAAATTACCGTAGCAACTCCCGCCCCTTCTACTCCCATAGAAAAACCGGCGATAAATAGATAGTCCAGTGCCACATTCAAGACAGAAGAAAGTAATAAGAAATAAAGCGGAGTCTTACTGTCCCCTAAAGCCCTGAGAACTGATGCCAATATGTTATAGGCTATTGTTGCGGTAATACCCATATAGATAATCCCAATAAAATGATAAGTATCCTGAAATATCTCCTTTGGTGTATTCATTATTGTCAATATCCATCGGTTAGCCAAAAGCAGCCCCGCGGTCATTATCACTGCCATAATGATACACAAGTAGAATGACATTGCCACATAATGCTTTACACCTTTTATATCTTCCGCGCCATAACGCTGGGCAACTATGATAGCAAATCCGCCTGTCATACCCATAATCCAGCCAATAACCAGGAAGGTCAGGGAACCGGTGGACCCTACAGCTGCCAGAGCATTCACCCCCAGTAGATTTCCAACGATAATGGAATCAATAACATAATAGAGCTGCTGGACGATATTTCCTATCAGAATTGGAATTGTAAATCCAATTATTAACTTCATCGGGTTACCTGTTGTCAAATCATTCTTCACGTATCTCCCCCTCCTTTACACTTGCAAGGAATTATTATACAGAGTATTTGGAAGTGTGTCTATAAGCAATATTCTCTTCAAAGTAAAAAATATCCGTATCAAAATTACTTCTATGGAACTGTATTATATATTTTTTCTATGTTGCGCATAATTTGCGCAATTTTCATCATCATTTCATGTATTTTATCAATAAATTTGTGCAACTTATACAAATAATATTCTATTTATATGAGTAACTGTAACATTGACGATATAATCAGAATGGTATATACTTATTATAAGGACAACCGGTTGCGCAAAATTACCTCTAACTCTCTATGAGAGTTGGAGCTTATACGGTAAGGAAATTCATTAAAATAGGAGGTGAAAACGTCGTTATAATATTGGGGTATAGAAAGTTTACAAACAAAATTTAGAGGAGGTTAACTATGTTAAAGAAAAAATTTAGGGGTTTGTTTTCAATTGTTCTGTGCTTATCAATTATATTTACTTCTCTTTTTTATGTTATTCCACCGGTAAAGGTTGCTGCTGCGACCTTCGTTAAAGGAGCAGATGTAAGCTGGGTTCCTGCAATGGAAGCAGCAGGAAATGTTTGGTATAACAAGGCTGGTGTAAAGACAGATATCTTAAAAATTTTAAGAGATGATTACGGCATGAATACCATAAGATTAAGAGTATTTGTTAATCCATCAGGAGACCCCGGCAACGGCTGGTGCGATACAGCTAACACAGTTGCCATGGCAAAAAGAGCAAAAGCATTAGGCCTTAATGTTATTGTTGATTTTCATTACAGTGATTCCTGGGCCGACCCGGGGAAGCAAACGATTCCGGCTGCCTGGTCAAGCTATACCCTTGATCAGTTATATACGGCAGTCTATAACTTTACATACTATGTTATGAATGAGTTAAAATCAGCAGGAGTTACCCCGACCTACGTGCAGGTCGGCAATGAAACAAATGACGGAATGCTTTGGCCCTATGGCAAAGCTTCAACCAGCTCCACCACAATGAAGCAGTATGCGAACTTTGTTACTTCCGGCTATAATGCAGTAAAAGCTATCAGTAGCAGTACGCAAGTCATCGTACATCTTGCAAACGGAGATCAAACAAGTCTTTATACCTGGAATATTGGCGGCTTGGTAAGTAATGGAGCAAAATTTGATGTGGTAGGTCTTTCTCTATATCCATCAGCCAGCAATTATTCATCATTGCTTACTTCTTGTAATACAACTATGAGTACAATTAAATCCACTTATGGTAAACCTGTCATGATTATGGAATGTGGCATGGACTACTCCTCTGCCTCAACATGCAAGACCTTTATCAGCAGCTTAATTACAAAAGTGAAAGCCCTTGGTTCCGGTACCTATGGATTAGGAGTATGCTATTGGGAGCCGGAAGCTTATTCCGGATGGAACGGATATACGATGGGCACATGGGCTGCAAACGGAAAAGCTTCTGTTGCCTTAGACGCATTTATTGGCCAGTAACCTGTTAGAGGTGATTTAAGTATACTTTAGTTACGGAAAATGTCTGCAAAATAATGATTGAGTTCATCATTTTGCAGACATTCTTTTATCCTAACAACCATATTGCCTTCGATGCGTCCTTCGCGTTATGATTCTGTATTAAAGTGCATATTTCTTTCAGAATATCAGAAACAAAAATAATCTCATGCACTAAGATTATTGAGAAGAGCCGAATCCTCTTTTTTATTTATTTGCCACATGCTTATTGCAAATACCAATAATATCCCTATCTGAATTGCAAGAATAATAAGAGCAGTTCTATCAAGTGCATCACCTGTAATGCCAGAAATATAATCGTGTGATGTATGCCAGATAATTAGCGCCCAAAGGCTTTTTGTAATGATGACAATTTCAGCTAATACGATTCCTACAAGGAAGGCAAAAAACATCTGTAAAATAAGATATAACGTACTTTTGCTGCCCAAAGCATTTGCAAGATGAAGTACTCCAAACACAACTGAGGACCAGATAACTGCTTGCTTTCTTCCTTTTTCCTCCATGAGCTTAAAAGCCAGACCTCTGAAATAGATTTCTTCATTAAAGCCGACAGCAATGGTAAAAAACAATAAAATAATATATTGCAGCCCAGTAACTTCAGAACTAAAACCAACAATCCCAATGGGGAGAAGCTCAATCAATATTAACGGAATATACCACCATACCTTACGGCCGCTGCCTTTTCCGTTTAATTGAAAGCCATAATCAGAAAATGTGAACCTGGATTTCTTCATAATTCCAAGACCAACTGCTATAGAAATCAGCAAAAACCCTGTAATTACGATATATTGAGCATCGGCGCTTAATCCAATAATCTGCGGTACTGCCGAACCAACCGCTGTTATAGCTGTACACAGCACCCCTAATAGTATTACTGAAATGTATGGATGCCTTTGTGTATAAGATTTCTTCATCTGTTTTCTTTCTCCTCATTTTTTAATTTTAGTATCAGTCCTATAAATGAGTTGCCCAGGAGTCTTCTAATTTCTTCATCACTGAACCGGCAATTATTCGTTGCGTACATGGATGCTATTCCATGGGTTACTAACCATATACCCGCATATAACTCATGTGCTGACTTCGCGCTTAATTCTGTCATCTGGCATAACATATCTATGACTTCGTCATCTCCTTCCGTCATCCCTACGATATCCATTAAGCTTTGACCTTGAAATGCATCCGACATAAATAATAACTTAAAGAGGTTTTTCTCATTCTTGGCGAAATCAATATATGCCAGGCCAACACTGACGAAACCTTCCTCCGGGTTCTCCACTGCCCTTTGCATACGTTCATTGTAGATATGTTCAACTTCTTTATAGAGCTCAGTTTTCAGTCCCTCCATAGAATTAAACGTCCGAAATAAGGGATGAACGGAACATCCAATTTCCTTTGCCAAATCACGGGCATTCAGACTTTCAAATCCCTTCTCCCTGACCATATGAACGGCAGCCTTTATGATATCCTCTCGTGTAACCTTAATTTTGGGTGGCATAAATTATACCTCCTTAAACCATCGTTATATAACATTTGTTACGTAACATCTGTTACCCATTATATAGTATAAGATATTTAATGTCAATTGTTTAATAAATTAAATGGTAAAAAAGGAGGCTGTCCTAAAAGCGTATCTTGATGTCATTTAAAGTCACCATCAAAATACATTTTCAGGACAGCCCCCACAAAACCCTCAATTATTCGATTTAACACTTAGGTCCTTGGATTATCCTTAAACCTCCAAATCTTTAAGTATATTCCAAAGCGAGTTTATTTAGTTCTTCTGTCAATGCATCATATCCAAACTTTCTTGCAATAGGCATATAAATTTCTAGCGTTTCTTTTGCTTTAATCCTCCATTTCTCTTCATCCATAAATCGCAGAGTTCTCATATTATGAAGGCGCTCAGCAAGCTTAACCAGTATAACGTCATCATCAGTTAATTCATCCAAAATATTAAAGTCAGATACACCTTTTATAATATCTATTACATCATTTGCAAATTTTTCTTTCAGCATTTTTTTATCTATACTAGTTTTTTTCATTATGTCACACATAAGACCTGCAAGTATTGCATTCTCCCCGGCCCCCATATCTGCAAGTATAATTGCTACATTCAGAGGATGAATTATATATTCCTCTCCGGAATACCTTTTTAAACCTTCATAAGCTTTTCCTGCAATTTCATAAGCCTCATTGATAATACCCTCATTAATATAATTGGGGTTACATTTAATACTCTTCAGCAAAATCTGAAATAATTCTTCCTTATTTACATGCTCATCATTTTGTCTGATAAGTAATTTACTCATAGAGCTGCCTCCTGTTAAGTCACTAATTTGCATTTTCATTGCACTTAATAAAGAAGGTGTATACCCAAATTCTTTCTTAAAAGCCTTTGTAAATCCGCTATGGCTGTCGTAAGAATATTTAACAGCTGCATCGATAATTTTTATTCCCAAAACAATTTCTTCAGCAGCTCTTATCAATCGCCTTTTTTTAACATACTCCATAACTGATATACCAACATATTTTGAAAACATTCTTGAAAAATAAGCTTCTGAATAACCAAATGCATTTGCTATTTCACTAACCAATAATTTCTCTTCCAGATGGTTCTCGATATATTTTTGGCTTTCTAGTACTATTTCATAATTATTTATGATTAACACCTTCTTTCCATGTGGTAATCATATGATAATACCAACGATTGTATATTTCTTTTCCGATTCTGCTCTATTAGCAGATTATCTTGTAATTTCAGTTTATGTGTATCGTTGGAATGGCTAATCTTGCTCCCGTCTTGGTATCAGCGCCAAAATTAAAGCTCGGAGCAATATCATATGCAACTTTATAACCATACAAAGCAGGATTGTACTTACTGATAGCTGCATAGGTACTTTCAATTGCCCGGCAGAAATCTTCTTCCTTATCATATGGCTCACTTTGGAAATACAGCATCGTACATTCCGGAAGTTCTGCGATTCTATATGCTTCCGGAATGGCTTTATCATAATCTAAAGGAACTTCAATGCCCGCAGCTATTTTCGAGAATCCATTTTCAACTAAAGAGTCCGGTAACTCTATTAAGGCTGCCAAATCAAATTTTTCCGGAATACTGTTCAATAATCCCTCCCAATCACAGCCTAATTCCTCGCAATATGAAAAATAATCTTGCGCATTGCATGACGGAAGATAGATCAATTTTCTTCTCGTTCTTTCCTTTGCCGTAACCATACAAAAATTTAAATCATTACTCATATTTGATTCCTCCTTATATTTGAGTAAAGCATAATAATGGCTTATTGGATATTGAACGAATAATGGTATCGCAGTTTTCTTATCACGGTATTCCGAGGGCGTAATGTGAAATCTTTTATTAAAAGAACGTGTAAAACCCTCATGTGATTCAAAATGGCTATGCAGGGCAACTTCTATGATAGGTTTTTCTGTATGGAGCAGTTCATTTGCACTTTCAGTTAAGCAAACGGCATTAATATACTCCTGTAATGTTTTACTCATATATTCTTTAAAAATCCTATCTGCCTGACGCCTTGAATATCCAACGGCATAGCAAACATTGCGAACACTAAAGTCATCATCTTTATAGTGCTTGCATATATACTCCTGCATTTGCTGTACTACTTCTACCCTATCCACTAAATCACATCCATTCTCCTTAAGCATACTCATTTATAAGGCTTTTGTCTTGACTTATTAAGACAGATTCCCACTGTGAAGCCCCTATTACATCACATAATAGGGGCTCTACATATTTCATTATTTAATTAATTCTCAAACTCAAACACTAATTTGGGCATTCCAGCTATTATCTTTTCCGTCGTTGTATATTTATTTCCTGTGTAACATCCGATTGTTTTATGCCAGAATGTTTTCGCCCGGATGTTATCTTTTGTTGAATGTGTAAAAAGCATCCACTTCCCATGATGTTTTTCAAAGACCTCGGTCATAGCATGGTATGAGATGTCCTTTCCCCTAAATGGCCTCAATACAAAGGTCTCATATACAAAGTAATCCACCTCAGCCTGCACATATTTACCACTTCCAACAAGGCAGAAACCAGCCGGTATATTATCAACCATAATCAAATATGGAAATAACAGCTCAGGATCTTCAAACCATATTTGCTGAATATCATACTGTTCCCCAAGGGTTCTGATTGGTTCCTCCTCAAAGATTCCGTATTCATTAGGAAGAGTGCCATGAATACCCGAAAGATCATGCAGATATAGCGGGTACATATTTTTGATAATAAAACCATTTGTATTATCTGCTAACTTTATCTCTATTTTCATTTTGAAC
>JAEXGM010000279.1 GCA_023450835.1 Bacillota bacterium
GGCTTAGAGAAAGGAATTTATAGATCAGAATGGAAATATGATGATATTCGAAAAAATCAAACAAGAAATTATGGCTGACCAAATGAACGAATCCTATACAAAAATGGGAATCCCACCATTATTTAAAGCTTCTGTAGATGCTCGCATTGTCATAGTTGGACAAGCGCCGGGACGTAAAGCAGAAGCAACTCAATTGTTTTGGAATGATTTAAGCGGTGACCGGTTAAGAGAATGGATGGGAGTATCTCGCGAGGTATTCTATAATACGCATCGCATCGCTCAGTTGCCTATGGATTTCTATTATCCAGGAAAAGCGAAAACCGGTGATGTTCCACCTAGAAAAGGCTTTGCAGAAAAATGGCATCCACGTTTACTGGATGAGATGCCCAATATTGAAATTATAATTCTAATCGGCAGCTATGCTCAGAAATATTATTTAAATAAAAGACGTGAGAAAAGTTTAACTGAAACAGTGAGAAATTTTCAAAAATATTTACCGGAATATTTTCCGTTGGTTCATCCTTCTCCTTTAAATCTTGGCTGGTTGAAACAAAATCCATGGTTTGAAAAGGATGTTTTACCTGTTCTAAAAGAAATTGTGAATAAGAACTTATAAGAAATGATTACCTAATGGATATTGGCAATGTTTGATAATGTTATTATTTCTGAGGATGAAAAAGAACTAAATGTTTAAAGTAAATAAATCATTATTATAAGTATAATATGCACAAATAAATAATAAGCCCTACGAGTTTGTTATTCTTGCATTATGTGTTTAAAATAAGTATGATGGTAATAAAATCATACTTATTTTAAAGATAACAAGAGGAAAAGATGGATATTAATACTGTATTTAACGATGGTATAAAAACGATAGAAAAAAATATATGTGATAACATAAATTACGAAGAAATCGCAAAGAGTATGGGGATATCTGTGTTTCATTTTCAACGGCTGTTCTCTTTATTAACAGGAGTACCAATTGCGGAATATATCAGATGCAGAAGGATGACATTAGCAGGTTTTGACATACAGAAATCGGATTTAAAGATTATTGATATTGCTTTAAAATATCGTTATGAATCACATTCTTCCTTTAGCCGTGCTTTTCAACTGTTCCATGGAGCTACGCCCTCCGAGGTCCGTAATAAAGGGAAGGAGATTAGGATTTTTTCTCCCATTTACTTAAACATTTCTATACGGGGTAATGACATCATTGGATTTAAAATTGAAAAAACGGAACCTTATCAATTGTTTGGTAAAGATGACACCTTTGTTCCCATGGAACATAAATACGCCCTTGATTTTATAAAGAATTATGGTGAAATGGTCGTTGAAAATGGGAGCCATGCAGCTGTCAATATTGCAGCAGGTTTTCCGGTTGGCGATAGCTACCCATTTCATTTGTTGCATGGCATATATTTTAAGAATAAAGAAAATAAAACTCATTTTATGTACGGATGGGAAAAACCAGATCATGAATTAGAAGCGTCATTTACTGTGGTTGATGTACCTGAAACAACATGGGCGGTATTTACCTATAAGGGAGAGCATATGGAAGGATTGCCAAAGATCTGGACATATATATACACCAGTTGGTTATATGCCTCTGATTACAAAATAGGAGATCATATTATTATTGAAAAAGAGTCATGGATTGATGAGAATCAGAACGTTTTACGTGCAGAAGTCTGGCTGCCAATAAAAGAATGAGAAGAAGGAATAGGAGAACTTGGGTGTTTCCAGTTGAAATTCTAATTGTGCAGATTTGGGCATAAAATGAACAGCAAAATGAAATAAAAGCGGTATAATTATCTCTATCATAATGTAAATGAGAGGTAAATATATGGCAAAACCCAAAAGAGGTAAACATATTAAAGATATTCCAAACTGGCGTGGCACTTGTCCTGTGTGCAAGCGTACGGGAGTTAAATTGATATGGACAAGAATAAAGGAAGATAAAAGCCAGTTGAGCGTTTGTAAACGTTGTAGCAGCTAGATATAAGCTAAAGTTCGCTATTATATAATTTGGAGAATCAATAATGGATGAAGTTCAAAGCCTTTTTGATATAATGTATAACAGAAGAAGTGTACGTCACTATCAGGAAGAGAAGATAGTTGAGCCGGATAAGATTATTATGTTATTGAAAGCTGCAATGGCAGCTCCGTCAGCATGTAATTTGCAGCCATGGGAATTTATTATTGTTAATGAGAAGGACAGAGTAAATACGCTCAAAGAGTGTATTGATAACAGTAATGGAAGATATTATAATGCACCGGCGGCTTTTATTGTATGTGGTAATACGAGCTATCTTCCCTGGGAAGGCAAGGGGGAGATGGATTGCAGCGCTGCAATTGAGAATATATTATTGGCGGCCACGGTTATGGGAATTGGGACTGTGTGGATTGGTGCCTTTGATGAGGAAAGCATACGCAGGAATTTTGATATACCGGGTCATGTTGCTGTCAATAGTATAGTACTGTTTGGTTACCCGGCTGAAGAGAAAGTACCAAGAACACAGTATACGGAAGAAGCTGTTTACTGGAACAAATATGATGTGCAAAGAGAGCATTGTCAAAGGTCCATAGATATGCGTTTCTTATAATAAATGACGGGTGATAGATTATTAGCGTTTTGGAGACTAACAGTTCACACATTGAGACTGCATTTTTTAACTCAAAAGATGTGGTTAGCTATAATGTTGAAATAACAATGGTTATTGATATGTAAAAGTTAGTGAGGAGTCTTGAAAGTAATATTTCAGGGCTCCTTTAAAATAGTACAGTATTTGATTATAAAGGATTTATAAAATAGTACATGACCTGACTCTATCAGTATAAAACAGGGTGCCGCTTAGTAGTTAAGATTAACGACTTTGCGGCACCCTTTAGGTTGTATTGGTTTATTTAATAAGATGTATAATAATGTTGCTATATCTTATACCTTTTTACTCCGTACTAAATGATCTTATGAAGCAGAAATAGACAAATATGTATATCCATAAAATTTACGGAATACAATATGCTTCAGTTAATTGCTGGTAACGGAATAGCTGTTAGTTGTAAAGTTTAAGCCGGCGCTTGAGGAAGTAATCTCAAATCCGAATTGTACAGTATTAACGGTCTGGGTACCGCTAAACCAGCCTTTTGTATTGATCCAATTTAAAATAGACAGAATATCCACCGTACCAGAATTGGTATTACCGGTTCTCACAAAGGAATAAACTGTATTGGAACCATTGCTGCCTTGATACACATTCCAGGTATGGCCGCCTACGGATACGTTGGAATTTACGGGAACCGGCTGCCCTGAAGAATTCCAATTATAAGAGATGGGGTTGACTGAGCCTTTGTAATTCATCCACAGCATAATTTCATAGGTAGAACCGTTTGTCCAAATATCATATGTGGAAGAATAGGATCCGCTGCTGGGAGGGGTCACATTGAAGCTGCTTTTCAGGGTTTTAAGGGAGGATAAATTTTGGCCTATAGACTTTGTAACATTAGGATAGGACTTGACACCTCCGGTATCGGGATGCTGTGCCCAAACACCCCAGTTACTGTAACTGTTTGCCCAAATGCTCTGGGTGCCGGCACCGCTGCCCCAAACATTATTGTAAATAGTATAGCCTCCATTGGTCCAGGATGCCCATTGGTCCGAAGATGACCAGGTTGCTGCAAGAACTGTTATTGATGTGAAGAATATAAGAACTAGACAAATTAAACCCGATGATAGTGTTTTGAATTTCCCTTTCATATAAAATACCTCCTTTTATTATAATGATTTATATAACAACATTACTATACATGGACATTATCGTATAACAATATATGGAAATAAATAGTAAAAATTATACATAAAGTACATCCAATATTTTACTTTTTGGAACTTTCTTGAACAGTTTATGTCGACTTATGATAATCTTAAGGAACTTATGAGGAATTATGGGGCAGCTGCCGTAATAAGGTTTTTAAAAGTAATGCAATATGATAATTATTTAAAGATAAATTCCCAGAGGTTATGGATGGATATTTAGAATATGATCAGGCAGGGATGAAAATGGAACATTACGATGTCTTTGAACAATTATATAGTCAATAGATGAGATCAAAATAACATACAAATTAAATTTATAGTTTGTATAAAAAAATTAATATATCAACTCAACTTTAGCTCTCAATATGCGTTTATAGAATATAGCGAGGGTATTATTTTGTATAAAGATTATGTCTATATAGGGTTGAGGAGATGGAATAAATGATAAAAATTTCCATTCAAATGATTGGATGTTATAATTTAATTATATTGACATAAGAGATAGAAGTATTAAATATGAAAGTATATCGTACAAAGGTTCAGCGATTTTGGGTCAAATATGTATTTTACTGAGAGGGAAAAAAATCAGCAAAAGCAGCTTTTATATTCAACAAGTATGTATAGAAAAGGGGGATAAATATGGAAATAAGAACGAAAAGAAATTCTAATCGTTATATGTTTGGCCTTGGAACTATTGGCAGAGATATGCTTTATACAATAGTAAGCATGTATCTTCTATTCTACTTGACGGATATTTTGGATTTGCCGGATTCCACTATGTGGTGGATGACGGGAGCAATGACCATACTTCGTATATTTGATGCGGTAAATGACCCAATTATGGGGTTTTTAGTAGATAATACCCGCTCACGATTTGGCAAATTTAAACCATGGATTGTGATAGGAGGTATTCTTGGAGGTATTTTTACGATTCTGCTGTTCCGTGATTTTGGGCTAAAGGGAGCAGAATATATAACAATGTTTGTAGTTATCTATATTCTCTGGGACTTAACCTATGGAGCCAATGATATCGCTTATTGGTCAATGCTTCCTTCCCTGACACTTGACCAAAAGGAACGTGAGAAAACCGGTTCTTTTGCCAGGATATGTGCAAATATCGGATTATTTACAACTGTAGTTGCTATACTGCCTGTTACGGGCGCTTTGGGCGGAGATAAAAGAGCCTGGCAGATTACAGTAATCGCGATTGTATTGATTACATGGGCATTTCTTATGTTTACGGTATTGGGAGTAAAAGAGGATAAAAGTATTAATGTGAAGCAAGAGTCCACTTCATTAAAAGAAATGTTAAGAATTTTGTTCCGGAATGATCAGCTATTGTTTACGGCTATATCAATGGCATTATTTATGATTGGTTATTGTACTACCACTGCTTTTGGGGTCTATTTCTTTAAATATGCCTACAAAAATGAAGGAATGTACTCGGTGTTTGCGGCTATTCTCGGAATATCACAGCTGGCAGCCTTATCTGTATTTCCCCTGTTCTCAAAAAAGTACAGCAGAAAAATTTTATATGCCTTGGCAACTATATTGGTAGTAGCCGGGTATGTAATATTCTTCCTCTCTCCAATGAATATGCTGTTTATTGGTGCGGCGGGCATCCTTCTTTTTACCGGCCAGGCTTTCATACAGCTGCTGATGCTGATGTTTTTGACAGATACAGTAGAGTACGGACAGTGGAAGCTGGGACGCCGTAACGAAAGCATCACCTTCTCTGTACAGCCGTTTATAAATAAAATAGGGGGAGCAATTGCAAATGGGATTGTTGGTGTGACCTTGATTGTTTCTGGTATTAATGCTGCTAAGGCACCGGGGGATGTTAGTGATTCCGGACTGTTGACTATGAAGTTTGCAATGCTGATTTTACCGCTTATCTTCATTGTGATCGGTTACATAATTTATTATAAGAAGTTCAAGATTGATAAGCAGATGTATGACAGCATAATATCGGAATTGGCGGCCCGTGGTGAAATAAATAGAGAACAGGAGTGATATTCTATGCTGACAAAGAAAAGTCGTATCAAAGATGTGTATGCAAATCCAATTGGACGGGACATTATTGATCGGGTGCTCTTACAAATGAATAGAAGCAAAAAGGCAGTTACTAATCCGATTGTAGGTAATCTAAAGCTGGAGGTCTTGCCGAAGCTGCTTAAAAGTCAGCTGGATGAAGGATTTGTGGATACGTTACTTACACTTTTAAACACAGAAGAGAAATCAGCAAAGGGCAATGAGGAGCAGATTCTAAAAGCCTGGTGGAAGGAAGCCGTATTTTATCAGATTTACCCCAGAAGCTTTCAAGACAGCAATGGAGATGGGGTTGGGGACCTGCAGGGTATCATAAGTAAATTGGATTACATAAAAGAGTTGGGTATTGATGCTATTTGGCTTTCACCAATTTATGATTCTCCTAATGATGATAATGGGTATGACATAAGAGATTATCATAAAATCATGGCAGAGTTTGGAACAATGGAGGACTTTGCTCAGTTACTGGCTGAGGTTCATAACCGTGACATGAGACTTATTATGGATCTTGTGGTGAACCATACCTCAGATGAACACATGTGGTATCAGAAGGCTATCCATGAACCGGATTCCAAGTATGGAGATTATTATATTTTTAAGGCTCAGCCTAATAACTGGACATCATTTTTTAGCGGCAGTGCGTGGAACTATGTAGAAGAACGCGGGCAGTATGCACTGCATTTATTCTCAAAGAAGCAGATAGATTTAAACTGGGAAAATGAAACTCTGCGTCAGGAAATTCATGATATGATAAGATGGTGGCTGGAAAAGGGTGTAGATGGATTTCGTTTGGATGTTATTAATTATATCTCTAAGCGCGGCGACTTGCCGGATGGAAATGAAAGTATCGGTAAGCTCATGGGATATCATGGGGTAGAGCACTATTTCTATGGACCTCGTCTTCACGAATATCTGCAGGATATGAAAGAGAAGGTATTTATCCCACATAATGCTTTTTCTGTTGGAGAGACTCCTGGAATAGGAATGGAAATGGGTAAGCTGCTGACTGCGGATTACCGAAAGGAGCTGGATATGGTATTCTCCTTCGACCATCTGGAAACACCGGGGCATACACGTTTTGACGATTATCAATATGACCTTAATTATCTAAAAAGCTTTATGATTAACTGGATGGAGAATTACGGGAATCATTGTCAGCCATCGTTGTTTTATGAAAACCACGATAATCCGCGTATGATTTCTAAAATAAATTCAGACCCGCAGTATCGAAATGTTCTGGGAAAGCTTTTAGCTGTGATACAGCTTACACTGCGAGGCACGCCATTTATTTACCAGGGGCAAGAGCTTGGAATGATCAATCAAAACTTTAGGTCCATCTCGGAGCTTCGTGATGTGGAGTCGTTGAATCTTTATGATGAGTTGTGTAAAACCATAAAAAAAGAAGAGGCATTTGCAAAGGTATTGGCCGGTTCAAGAGACCATGCCAGAACACCAATGCAGTGGAACAATCAGCAATACGCAGGCTTTTCTACCGGGAAGCCGTGGATTATGATGGATGAGGATTATAAGAATTGCAATGTAGAGGCGCAGCTTCAAGATGAAAATTCTATCCTTCATTTTTTTCAGAAGCTGATTGCTTTGCGTAAGGAGCATAGGGTCATTTATTATGGAGAGGTTCTATTTATCAATAAAAAAGAAAAAGATATATTCAACTATTATCGTAAGGATGAAACAGAAACGCTGTATATTGAGATGAATTTAAGTTCCTCCAATAAGAAAAGAACAAAATATCCGGAAGGGGTTCGTTTGCTATCGAATTATGCAGAGAGTCCACCGTCATTCCTACGGCCATATGAAGCAAGTATATGGCAATGTATTTAAATGCTATATGGTTTTGAAGCCTTTTACAAGTTATCTATAATGAAATAAAAAGACAATTATCAAATCAGTAATTGAAATAATAATTCAAAAAGGCTTACTGTTGTCAGAACTCCGCCCTTAAAGGCGGGTCTAATAATCTTATAAATCAATGATAAGGGGCTGTCGCAAAATGAAATTTTCATACAAAATATTGGTGCTGACCAAGTGTCTATGAACCATATCTTGTTGAATTTTTGTATTTTGCGACAGCCTCTTATCAATTTATACCATTAATCTATTTATTTTCTAAACATGATGCTGATGATGGGACTGCGTTATATTAGAATTTTTATTAGAGCCATTTTATCGATGGATAAGGAACAGCTCTGCCTTCTTTAGTTACCGATGTTGCAGGGAAACCAATTGTACAAGCATCAAATCCATATTCCCTTGTTGGCAATCCTAAAATATCGCAAAAATCTTTATTATCACTTAATCTTCCTATTGCACTAACAAGTTCAAAACCTAATCCTAAAGCAGTTGCTTTAAGCCACATATTCTGCATCACATGAGATAATGACTTTTGTTCTATGGCCGGTATTCCATGACGTTCTGCCACAATAACAAGATAAGGTGCTATCCCTACACCAAGTGCTCCTTTTTCAACTTGCATTTTTAAGGAGGTAATGAAGGATTGCAGAGTAATGTTATTCTCCGCCTCTTTCTCATGGGTTGATATTTCACTTTTAATAACATCACTAAGAATAGTTTTTATTTTATCCATTTGTAAACTGTTATTTGAAATAACGAAAAAATGTCTGAAATCTGTTTGTTTTGCTACTGCAAGTATTGCATAAGGTGCAAGTCTTCCGGCTTCAATTATTTCTTCAATTGACTCTTTTGAGGGTACTTCTTTTGTAAAACTTCTTGTGGACCTTCTAGTTCTCAACAGCATGTCCAAAACTTCATTAACATTGTACTTATCTAAATTGTTCATTTTATTCTCCATTATCAATTTATCTACCTGAATTATGAAATATACACCTATTACACAATTTCATCGGTATTTGATTTTTTCCTCCATATATTATTCTTAGGATGTTCTATAATGCATCCATTAAAAACAATGAACACATTGTTGATTAATGACCTATGTGTATATTATAATATTTATATTTCTTTATGCAATAAACAATAATATTTAAAGTGTTAAGTAATAAACGATTTAAATATTATTGTTTATTAAAACTAAAAAATTTACGGAGAACGAGGAAATAGTTTATGAAAGAAGTATCTAATGATAGAAGAGCAATACGTACAAAAAAGATGATCAGGTCTGCCTTAGCGGAGTTAATAGATGAGAAAGGATTTATCAATATATCAGTTACTGACTTAACTCAAAGGGCGGATATAAACAGAGGGACCTTCTATCTGCACTATGTTGACAAGTATGATTTGTTAGAGAAGATTGAAAATGAAATCATACAGGAAATTGAAGAAGAGACTAAGCATCTTGATTCAGCCGACATGATGAATATAGATACCACAAAGGAACCTCTTCCATTTATGGTAAAACTTTTTGAATATTTCAGAGAAAATTCAGTGATTATTAAATCTATCTTAGGTCCCAAAGGTGACCCTACTTTTGACAGAAAAATAAAAAAATTTATTGAAACCAACTTGTTTGAAAAACAAAAGTCTAAAAGTTTTAACGTAGACCAGGCAGTAATTTCAGAAGAGTATTTTATACCATATATACTTTCAGCAGACTTAGGTGTAATTCAACATTGGCTTGAAAAAGACATGAAAGAATCCCCCGATGAAATGGCATTGATGCTTGCTAGAATGTCGCTACTCGGTCCATTAAGAGCAGTAGGCATGTGTAAAAATTTATAAAAATTACTTTAAAGTCTTTTCTATATAAAATCACTGAAAAAGATTTAAATATAGAGGATGATCTGATTATAAAAAGATTACGTTTATTCTGCCAACAAATTCTATGAAACATCAGAAGAAAAATTATAATTTGAAAATATATATTGACAGCATGCTGTTGAAACACTATAATAACAGCATGCTGTTAAATAAGGAGGGCGAAATCCTTGAATGATAAAGACATTGGAATGTTAATAAAGCAGCTATATGATGCGAAAGAGAAAAGAGCAAATGAACAGCTGAAAGAATTTGGACTTACATTTTCCCAATTTCGTCTTTTAATTTATGTCCGTGAATGCGGTGGCAAAGCGGTATCTCTGAAAGAAATCGAGAAACGTTTTTGTCTTACCCAGCAAACAGTCGCCGGTATTATTAAAAGACTTGAGGAGAAGGGATTTGTGTTGGCATGTGAAGATGAAGCAGATAAAAGAGCAAAAAATGTTTTTCTCACTGCAAAAGGCGAGGAAAGCTACAGGAGCGCCATGGATTGTTACCAAAAATCACAGGATCTTCTGACAAGGGGGTTATCTCAAAGTGAACAAAAGGAATTGTGCCGATTATTGGAAATAGTTTTGGAGAATGTGAAACTGTGAACAGATGTAGGCAATCCGAAAAATGTAAGCAGAATGCATTATTTTATAAAGATTGCGGAGGAAAACGATAGATGGAATATACAGGCTTTGGACTAGGCTGTGGAAGTATATCTGCGGCAAATGAGGCTTTGTCAAAAGAAAGCATGGCAATTCTTCACGCCGCTCTTGAGCGAGGTGTTACATTTTTGAACACGGCGGATTTTTATGGTGCCGGTGAAAGTGAGATGGGAATCGGACAAGCACTGAAAGGGTATAAAAGAGGTAATGTTTATATATCTTTGAAATTTGGAATGCTGGTGTCACCAAAAGGGATGATGTATGGTATAGACGTCCATCCCAGCCGCATAAAGAATTATTTGACCCATTCTCTCAGGCGCATGAAGACGGACTATATTGATTTATATCAACCGGCAAGGATTGACCCGAGTATTCCTGTTGAGGAGACGGTAGGTGCAATTGCCGACTTGGTAAAAGAAGGTTATGTTAGGGAAATTGGCCTCAGTCAGATTGATGCGGATACTTTGCGAAGGGCATATAAGGTCCATCCGATAGCATCGGTGGAAATGGAGTATTCCCTTTTTAATCGCTCGATGGAGCAAAATATTCTTCCGGTTGCAAGAGAACTTGGAATAGATGTCGTTGCTTTTGGGATTTTAGCCCATGGTTTATTGAGCGGTGCATGGACCAAAGAACGGGTAGAGCGTGGAGATGTTGCCCGCAATGCTTCTTATATTGAGATTTTCCAAAAGGGGAATATTGAGAAAAATATTCTTTTAGTTGAAAAATTACTCCTTATTGCAAAGGAAAAGCAAGTGTCCCTTGCACAGTTGATTTACGCCTGGTCTCTCACAAAAGGCAGAGATATAGTGCCTATAATCGGTGCAAGCAAAGCAACGCAATTTGAAGATTCCATTTTAGCGCGAGATATTATTCTTACACCGGAGGATATTTCCCGAATTGAAAAAGCTGTGCCCATTGGTGAAATATCAGGACGCAGTTTCCCCCATTGAGAAGTTTAAGTAAAGTGCAACTGTTGCTGATTTATATTATCAAAGCAAAATGCTTGTTTCGATAAGGGGATATACCTTATATTAAAGGAGAATGAAAGCTATGAGTATAATATTTATAACAGGTGGAAATACGGGTTTAGGATTTGAATCGGCAAGACGCTTAAAAGAATTAGGCCACAAGATATATATCGGTTGCCGTGATGAAGAAAAAGGGAAAAAGGCAGCATTGGAACTGGGTATTGAATACATTGTTGTTGATGTATCAGATGATGAATCAGTGAAAAAAGCAGTTAATGCCTACAGGCAAAAAGAAACATATTTAGATGTTCTGATTAATAACGCAGGAATGCCCGGTGCATTCGTTCTGCCAAAAGATATAACAGCAGATGTTATGTATAATGTGTACAACACAAATGTTTTTGGTATTGTAAGAGTTACACATGAATTCTTACCGTTACTTGAATTATCAGAAAACCCGGTTATTATTAATGTAAGCAGCGGTCTGGGGTCATTTGGTCAAGTTCTTAACCCTGATAAGATCGAATCAAAAGTAAATTCGGTTTCGTATTGTTCATCAAAAGCTGCGGCGAGTATGCTCACAGTGCAATATGCTAAAGGATTACCTAATATTAAAATAAATGCGGTTGATCCGGGTCCTACCAATACAGGCGGGCAGTTTAAGAATGGTACTCAAACAATTCAAGAAGGAACCGATGCCATTGTCAGGATGGCAACAATCGGAAAGGATGGCCCCACCGGTACTTTCTCTGACCGTAATGGAATAATTCCCTGGTAAAAGAAGTTGGGCTATGTTTTCAAAGCGAAAACATAGCCCTTTTTATTTGATTACCGAAGCTCACTGTCAGTTGGAAGTGGTCAGATTCAAGCACATCCAGCCTTTCGGAAAATACCATGTAATAAAATAGTCATAGTCAAAGAGGAGAATCAAATTTACTATTATATTCGGTCAGGTATTTTGGTATAATTGAAATAAGTAATTGAATAAATTTGGACTTTAAGTCAGGAGGTAAAAAACATATGAAACTGGTTATAATCAGACATGGCGAAAGTGAGTGGAATAAACTTAACTTATTTACGGGCTGGACGGATGTGGATTTGTCCGATAATGGTAAAAAGGAAGCAAAAAATGCAGGGCTGCTGCTGAAAAAAGAAGGGTATGATTTTGATGTGTGCTATACATCATACTTAAAAAGAGCGATAAATACCTTAAATATTGTATTAGAAGAAATGGATAGAGAGTGGTTGCCAGTTAATAAAACATGGCTGCTTAACGAACGTCATTATGGAGCACTTCAAGGACTTAATAAAGAAGAAACTACGAAAAAGTTCGGAGAAGAACAGGTACAAATCTGGCGTCGTTCCTATGATATCCAACCGCCGGTATTAAGTGAAGATGATGATAGAAACCCGAGGAAGCAGGAACAGTACAGGGGGATTACAGAAGATAAACTTCCTTTGACGGAGAGCTTAAAAGACACAATAGAAAGAGTAATTCCATATTTTGAACAGAACGTAATAGAAGATATGAAGCAGGGTAAAAGAGCCATTATTGCTGCACATGGAAACTCAATAAGAGCATTGGTCAAGTATCTGGACAATATGTCAGATAAAGAAATCATATCGGTCAATATACCTACAGGTGTACCACTTGTGTATGAATTTGATGATAATTTTCATGTTATAAAGAATTATTACTTGGGAGATAAAAACCTTGTTGAAGAAAAAATAAAGAATGTAGCCAATCAAGCTAATGCGGATAAGTAATTATTGAAAGAATTGTTACAGCAGAGCAAAGCTTGAATCTAATTAGCGGAATCAGATTTTCATTTATAAGAAATTTCCTAAAATAATGGAGCATGTTACAAAATGAGGTCCTGCAGTGTATTATGGCAAGTTATGCACTGTAGGACCTTATTTTGTAACAGCTCCTTTCTGTCTAAACACACTAATTTGAAAACAAAGCTTCATATTCGGAAATGCTTAATGCTCTCCCTTGTTCTGTCAATTTAATGATACGTTCATTAAGAACAATATTTCCTTCCTTTAACAGCTGTCTGACAATTTTATCCGTGAAAGCCTTTTCCCAGTGAAAATGGTCAGCTAATGTAAGAATACCCGCTTCTTTTGCTTCTTCTGCACTTCCTTCATGATTATATAAATGAAACAATAGGGTCTTTTTACTGAAATCCAGTTTCAGCCTGCTTCGCTTCCTTAGGGAACTTATCAATCCTCTGTTAGGAGCGGTTATGAATACAATGAAAAATACAAGACCGGTCATAACTGCCATGCTTCCGGATATGGAAACGTCAAGGAATACTGCCAGAAAAAATCCGAGGATACCGTTTACGGCACCTATGGCGGCGCTGAGAATCAGCATGTGTTTTAAGTTATCTGTCAGGAGATAGGCCGTAACGGGGGGACCAATCATAAAAGCAACTACCAGTACGGAGCCTACTGCTTCAAAAGCACCTACCGTTGTCATAGAGACAAGCATCATGAGTCCATAATGGATAAGGGCAGGAGAGAATCCGAGAACAGCCGCTAACATTGGATCAAAGGTCACTATTTTTAATTCTTTAAAAAATGTAATTATAAATACAAGGTTAATAACTAATAAAGCCAGAGCACTGTAAATTGCTTTTGCGCCGATATCATATCCAAATACAACCATACGGTTAAAGGGTGCAAAGGCAAGTTCGCCAAGCAGGACAGAATCCGTATCAAGATGGACAGAGCCGGCATATCGGGTTATCAGTATAATAGCAATGGAAAATAGAAACGGAAATACAATACCAATAGCGGAGTCCTCTGCAAGCAGCTTCGTCCGGTTTAAGGTTTCCGTAAGCCATACGGTTGCCAGACCGATTAAAGCAGCACCGAGAATTAAAAGGGGAGAGGATAAATCATGGGTCAGGAAAAAGGCAAGGACAATTCCCAAAAGAATGGTATGGGTAATAGAGTCGGACATCATTGACCTTTTCCGCAATACCAGGAATACTCCCGGAAGAGAGCAGGCTACGGCAACAATGACAGCAATCAGCTGGATTTCAAACTGTGGGGACATCAGATTCACCTCCCTGTTGTAAAAGTTGATTCAGGTTTTTTCTGTGTATTACTTTCTGTACAATACCTCTTCCCGGTGCAAACAATACACTGAATATAACAACGCAGCTGATAAAGACTACAATAGCGGGCCCGGTAGGAAGCTTTGCTGTAAGGGAGCTGGCGGCTGTGCCTAAAATACCGGATATTGCACCAAAGAGGGCGGAAAGAACAACCATGATTCCAAATTTATTGGTCCATTGCCTCGCCGCAACAGCCGGGGAAATCAACATGGCACTCATAAGAATAACGCCTACAGTCTGCAATCCGATAATAATTGCC
This sequence comes from Bacillota bacterium, assembly GCA_023450835.1. GTDB lineage: Bacteria > Bacillota > Clostridia > Lachnospirales > Lachnospiraceae > Anaerocolumna. The sequence goes on from JAEXGM010000279.1 coordinate 14,631, forward strand.
ATAACTATCATAAAGGATAACAGCAGGTTTAATTTATATGCAGGAAAACCAAGAGTCCTGGCATATTCCGAATCAAAGATAAAAAGCTTAAATTCTTTCCAGAATAAAAGAACCAGGGTAAAGAGTATAACACCGCAGATTACCATAAAATAAACATCTCTCTGCAGTAAAGTGGATGCCTGCCCAAAGATAAAACGTTTTAATCCCGCCTGATTGGAGTTGGGAATCTTCTGCACATAAGTCAGGAGAACCAGGCCGGCTCCAAAAAATACAGACATAGTAAGGGCAAGAGCGCTGTCAAATTTAATCCGTGTATGTTTAATAATACTGATTATGAATAAAGTGGCCATAAGCCCTGAAAGCAATGCTCCAAAAAGAAGCATTTCGGTATTCTTGGAACCGGTAAGAAGAAATGCCATTACGACTCCGGGCAGTGCCGCATGGGATACGCCATCCCCAAGAAGGCTCTGTTTTCGAAGTACGGCAAAACTTCCTAAAACTCCGCTGATTAATCCAAGAATAGCAGAGCCCAGAGCGACTGTCTGAAAAGTATAATCTTTTAACAAGTAGATTAGATTTTCCATAAAAACACCTCCCTAAACTGCATTTTTTAATAAATTACCGGTACTGCGGTAAGCTTTTTTCAGATTCTCTTCATGGAAAACTTCCTCCACCGGACCGTTTGCAATCACTTTGATATTAATAAGAGTGACCCAGTCAAAATATTCCGGAACGGTCTGTAGATCATGATGTACTACTACTACGGTTTTACCGGATTCCTTCAGTTCTTTTAATAATACTACAATCGCTTTTTCTGTCTGAATATCCACACCTTTAAAAGGTTCATCCATAAAGTAGATATCTGCAGTCTGCATTAAAGCTCTTGCCAAAAAGACTCTTTGCTGCTGCCCGCCGGATAACTGGCTGATTTGACGGGAAGCGTAATCCTCCATGCCTACTTTTCGTAAACTTTGCATTGCGGACTCCCGATCTTTTGTACCGGGTCGTTTTATAAATCCCAGTCTTCCATAACAACCCATAAGCACAATATCCAATACCGTTGCCGGGAAATCCCAGTCTACACTGCCGCTTTGGGGAACATAAGCAACCTTATTCTTTAGTTTACGGAGACTGTTGTCTGATTCCTGAAAAAAGCGTACGGTTCCCGATACCGGAGCCAAAAGTCCCAGCATAGCTTTTAATAGTGTAGTTTTTCCGGCTCCGTTGGGACCTATGACTGCCATTAATTTTCCCTGTGGGAGCTCCAAATCAATATCCCACAAAACTGGTTTTGCATCGTAAGCAACGGTTAAATCTTCTACCCTAACGGCATAATCTGCCTTGTTTATATTCATGATATAACCTCCTGATTTTTATTTTAGAGCTTTAACAATCGTATCAATATTCGCTTTTACGGTCAGGATGTAGGTTTCGGCACCGGAGTCTTTTCCACCCAGCGAATCGGAGTAAAGTTCTCCTCCAATATTGACATTGAACCCCTGTGCCTTTACTGCTGCCTGCAAGGCTTCAATGGTTTTAGGCGGTACGGAGGATTCTATAAATATTGCCTTTATTTTACGTTCGGTAATAAAATTGGCTAAACTGCTGACATCAGCGGTTCCGGCTTCGGCATCGGTACTAATCCCCTGTAATCCTTTTACTTCAAAACCATAGGCTCTGCCAAAATAATTAAAGGCATCGTGGGCAGTTATCAGGACCCTTTGCTCTTTGGGAATTTCATTTACCTTATCTTTGATGTATGTATCCAGATCATCTAATTCTGCCAGATACTTCTCAAGATTATTGGTATAATCCTCCGTATGGGCCGGATCTGCTTTAGATAACTTATCGGCTACAGTCTTAGCTGCATCCTCCCATAAGGAAACATCGAACCAGATATGAGGATCGTGTATGGCAGTATCGCTCTCCCAGGATAACAAATCTTCTTCCTTAAGTCCGTCCTCGATGCATATTACAGTGCTGCCCCTGTCCGTGAGAGATTCAAAAATTTCTCCCATTTTGCCTTCCAGATGCAGGCCGTTGTATACAACAACATCCGCATTTTGCATCAGGGTAACATCTCCGGCACTTGCCTGATACAGATGGGGATCAATACCAGGGCCCATCAGTCCGCTTACTGTAACATGATTCCCGCCGATAATTCCTGACAGGTCAGCAAGCATAGTAGTGGTTGCTACAATGTTTAAAGTATCTGAGGTATCTTTCGGTTCGGCTTTTTGGCAGCCGCCCAATATGAAAACTGTTATAAGACTTAAAGCAAATAAAACTTTGAAATTTCTAAACATATAAATCCTCCATTCATTGAAATGATATAACTGTGACATTTGTTTATTGTTTACCAGTTGGTGTGAGCCACCCGGTTTATATAGTTCCTTTAAATAAATCCTCTTTATTGTGTGCCATAATAAAATTCAATAATTTAGGTATGCCTAAATTTTATTTAATTATATACCTAAATTATATGAAATGCAAGTGACTATCATTATCAAAATTTAAAAATATTTTTTAATTAATATCAATAGTTAGAAGAAACTAAAAAAGTTTCATGCAACTAATATATTTCAGGATAATGAAAATGTGATAGAAGACGGAGGGAATTAAAATTACCTCAACTGTGAGAAGCATAGCTCTTTTTAATGACGATTAACAGGTTTTATGGTATTATTAATTCATGTCCTGGTTTTTTGTAATACAGATGATATAAAGGGGCGACTTGTAAAAATGTTTAAAAAGCACATATGTGGCTGTGATTGTGAAGAGTATTTTGATAATTTTTTAACTCTTTAGAAGAAGATTTTCTTTTAAGCGAAGTTATAACTTTTGCAATCAAGGTACTACAGACGGAGGAGAAACATGGTAACATTTAAAGATAAACAGATTTTTATTGATGGAAAACCTATATTTTTATTATCTGGAGAAATGCATTATTTCCGCCAGCCAAAAGCAAACTGGCAGCATTTAATTGATGAGGCAAAGGAAATGGGATTGAACTGTATTTCCTCCTATGTGCCCTGGATTCTTCATGAAGAAGAGGAAGGAGAATATTGCTTCGAAGATAATCTGGATTTGGGAGCGTTTATTGACCTGTGCCAGGAGAACGGCCTGCATTTCTTTGTAAGACCCGGTCCATACATTATGGCAGAGATTAAAAAAGAAGGAATTCCGTACTGGGTGGGAAAAAAGCATCCTGCAGCACTGCCGGTGGGCTTTGATGGAGAACAAAAACCCTGTAATACCATAGATTATCTGAATCCGGGATACTTGGCAGAATGCCGTAAATGGTACGGGAAAGTCATGGAAATTATTGTGCCCAGACTGCACTGCAATGGCGGAAACATTATAGGCGTACAGCTTGATAATGAAATCGGTATGCTGAACTGGGTGACAAATCATCCTACTCTCAACGACAATGTACTGCGTATGATGGCAGAATATCTTGCTTCCAGGTATAATAAAGAGGAACTGGAATCCCGTTATCCCTTCTGGAATCAGGATGAGGCTGGAGTATTTGCAGCCATGAGGTCTCCGAAAGAATCTTACACCCTGGAGTTTCACCGGGATTTTGGGAAATTCATGAGAGTTTATTACGCACGCTATGTGAAAGAATTGAAAACATATGCAGAAGAATGCGGTGTTCATGACACACCGTTTTTTATCAACATCCATGGAACCGGAGAAGCCAGAATCTTTGATTTTCCGCTTGGAATCAGCCAGCTGTATGAGGCTTATAACCAGGATGAGGGATTAATCAGCGGTACGGATGTATATTTAGGCGAACCCACAGAAGGCAAATATCAGGACTTATATGTAATCAATGCAATGACAGATGCTATGAATAGAAAAGGGAATCCTTTGACGTCTATCGAGTTTGAGTGCAGTGATGCACCCTACTGCTCTTTGAACGGAATGCGTTACCACCCAAGTGCCACTTCCCAGAAAATGCTGATGTGCCTTTCTCAGAATTCTCGTATGCTCAGCTTCTATGTGTTTAGCGGCGGTGAGAACTATCTGCTGCATCACCCGGAAGATGACGGAAACGCAAGAATAGCATTTACCGGCCAACTTCATGGATTTAATGCACCGGTTCAGCCGGACGGAACCCACAACTACTCTTTCAGACATATTGCAGATACGGCAAAGTCCATTCATGCTTTAAATCAATTGATCGGCTCTTCCAAACAGGTGCTGGATGCTGTGAGTATGGCATTTATTCCTGATTATTTTCTTACAGAAGCAGTTTATCCGGAATCAGAGAAAATGCAGGAATTATTCCGGAATTTGAAGAGACTGCGCTGTGCAGGGCAGATTGACAATATCGGACGAGCACTGCTGGGACATCATATCAGTTTTGATGCCGCTGATATTCAGCACGATGTGATTGAACAGAGTAAGGCGCTGGTAGTTCTTTCTGCCAGATATATGGCAGCCGATATCCAACAGAAACTGGTTGATTTTGCAGAAAAAGGCGGAAAGCTGATACTATATGGAGAGGTACCTGAATATGATATGGAAGCTGTCCCATGTACGATTCTAAAGGATGCTTTGGGATTGAAAGAGCCTCAGTATATTGAAAGCTCCCAGCCGGTATATTTTCTTTCCATGCAGGCCTGCGGCGAGCTGGCTGGTGCTGCTCCCATGCAGTGCGGACAGTTTGCACAGGTATTTCCCAAGGATGATTCCGCAATATTGGAAGTATACGGAAGCGGCAAAATGTGCGGAATGGTGAAATCAGTCGGAAGGGGAACAATCTGTGCCATTACCGGTGACTATCCTGCCGAGATGCGGTTCTGGGGAAAAGTATTTGATATCCTTGGCATCCACGCCGGACTTTCAGCAGAATATTACCGTCAGGGAATCTACCTTGCACAGACGGAATCGGAGGATGGACAAAAGCTTGTATATATCATGAATTTAGACTATGTAGATAAGGATATTGCAATAAAAATAAATGGGGAATCTCTGTTTGAGAACTTCCTGCTAGGGGATAAAAAATCTTTTATTTTACCGGTAAATGTTAAGACTCCCGCTGCAACAGTAGTAAAATCTACAGCAGAGATTACGGGTATGGATGATAACAGTATCACTTTCAGGCTTAGTCAGTCTGCGGATAGAATTTATCTCTCTACAGACAAAACGGTGGTTCCTGGGGAAGATTATGAAGTCGGCCGGGAAGAAGGACTTACCCTTATTCAGGCTGTAAGAAAAGGGAAGCAGGAGATTTGTGTAAGATTTGCATAAGTAATTGCAGTATAGGAAAAAGCTTTGAAATACAAAAGATAATTTGAGAATGGGAAAATAGGGATGATGATACTTTTAAACGATGAGAGAATTGCTAAAATAACTTGTGTTGATAACAAGGAAAAAATAATATCATTAAGGCAAATTCATGAGAAAATTTTAATAGATGAGACAAAAAGCCAAATAGGCAGTAAGTCGGATTTATTTTGCTATGCCAGAGAATCAGTTGTCAAAAAATTAATTGACGCTGCGGATTATCTTCCCTGTGGTTACAAGTTTGTAATTAAAGAAGCATATAGACCTCTGTCCCTGCAAAGAGGATTTTTTGAAGAAGCCTTTATGTATTATAAAACTCAGCATCCGCTAAAAAATGACGATGAAATTTATAGATTGGCATGCCAATATGTAGCACCGGTTAAAGTAGCCGGACATCCGACGGGTGGGGCAATAGACATAACTTTGAGCAAGGATGGAGTTGAATTGGATATGGGCTCGGAGTTTAATGAAGCACCGATTGAACCGGAAAATCTTTCACATCTGCATTCTGCCTATATAAATGATCTTGCTAAAGCAAACCGAAAAATACTTATCGATTGCATGGAAAAGGCGGGATTTGCAAATTATCCGGCTGAATGGTGGCATTGGTCATATGGGGATTGTTATTGGGCTTTCCTAAACAACTGTGATGCTTTATATTCGGCAACTGATGAGAATGAAATAATATAAATAACATATTTAGATATGGGATTAAAAGATTAGTCGCCGCCAGGGCCTTATTAGGTCAGGCGGCATCTTTTTTGTCTCCTTAAGGCATGAGGTCTGGCCATAATGTGATGCCTTTGTTTTGATTTAATCCTCAACATTAATCAGGTTACTATTATACTTAACTCTTCCTTCAAGTACATCATCATAGAATTGTTGTTTATTATCAATGAAATCAATACATCCGTTCAATTCTGATATTTTAATAATTAAAGCAGCTTTTTGCTTATCTAACATAACCTTGCGTTCAGGGATAGTTGATTTTCCCTTTAGACAAAGGCTAAGATAGATTTTCATATCTTGAATACTCATACCGCAATTTTTAAGACAGGATAGACTGTTCAGCCAATTAATATCTCTGTCATCAAAAATTCTATAGTTATTCTTATCTCTTTTCACATTTGGAACTAAGCCTTCATTGCAATAAAATTTTAGTGTTTCGTATGTCATGCCTACTTTTTGGCATACCTCTTTCATGGAATACATAAGATTTTCCTCCTAAAGGCGTTTATATATTGACCGGTAGTAACAACCGGGAATTATAATCTTATTGTACGATAAAATAGATTGTGAATCAAGGAGGGATTTAGAATGGAACATGTAACCTTAAATAATGGAGTAAAAATGCCACTGTTAGGATATGGAGTTTATCAGGTGTCCAAAGAAGAATGTGAAAATTGTGTATTGGATGCAATTAAGGTGGGCTATCGTTTGATTGATACGGCACAAGCTTACTTTAATGAATCGGCAGTTGGAAATGCTGTTCAGAAATGCGGTATACCTCGTGAAGATTTATTTCTTACCACTAAAGTATGGGTTGATAATTACGGGTATGAAAAGACAAAAAAATCCGTTTTAGAATCTATGGAAAAACTAAAAACGGATTACTTGGATCTACTTTTGCTTCATCAGCCTTTTAGTGATTATTATGGCTCTTATCATGCCTTAGAAGAAATGTATAAGGAAGGGAAAATAAGAGCAATTGGTGTGAGCAATTTCTATCCTGACAGACTGTCTGATATCTGCGCTTTTAACGAGATCACTCCACAAATCAATCAAGTGGAAACTAATCCATTGAACCAACAAATAAAGGCTCAGGAGAATATGATCAAGAACAAGGTACAAATTGAAGCATGGGCTCCCTTTGGTGAGGGAAGAAACAATATGTTTACTAATCCTGTTTTGGAGCAGATAGGGGAAAAATACAAGAAAACAGTCGCTCAAGTTATTTTGAGATGGTTAGTTCAGAGGAAGGTTGTTGCCTTAGCAAAATCCACACGTATAGAAAGAATGAAGGAAAATCTTGATATATTTGATTTTGAATTGACAAAAGAAGATATGGATGCAATTATGACACTGGACACTGGAAGTAGTTTATTCTTTTCACATCAAGAAGCAAGTACGATTGATTTATTCGTGGACCTTATTAATAAAAGACGGAATATTCAATAGGACCCCCAGATTACACTATCACACCGGATGGGTTCGAAACCATGGCAAAGAACGTAGTGGATACTGAGGTTACAATAAGCCAGGAGGGAAAAGGAAATGAAAGTATTATTAATTAATGGCAGTCCAAATATGAAAGGATGTACCTATACAGCATTAACAGAAGTTGAAAAACTTTAAATGAAGCAGGTGTCGATACTGAAATCATTCATGTTGGAAATAAAGATCTTCGCGGATGCATTGGATGCCGTCAATGTAAGAAGAATGAAAAATGTGTATTTAATGATTTAGTTAATGAAGTTGCACCTGAATTTGAAGAGTGTGATGGAATCGTTATTGGTTCGCCGGTATATTTTGCTTCGGCAAACGGAACTCTTGTTTCATTTATTGACCGATTATTTTATAGCGTTCCATTTGATAAAACAATGAAGGTTGGTGCAGCAGTCGTTTCAGCAAGAAGAGGAGGGGCTTCAGCAACCTTTGATGAAATTAATAAATATTTTACGATTTCAGGCATGCCGGTTGTTTCTAGTCAATACTGGAACAGTGTTCATGGATATACTCCGGATGATGTCAGAAAAGATGAAGAAGGATTGCAGACAATGCGTACGTTGGGTAAAAATATGGCATTTTTAATCAAGAGTATTTCCTTAGGAAAAGAAAAGTTCGGCTTACCGGAAAAAGAAACAAGGGTTGGGACAAATTTTATTCAATAAGGGAATCAGAGAGCCATCACGCCAATGTGATGGCTTTGCTCATGTTCAGCGTATTGATAAAACCTGCCATTTCATCATCACTTTCTACCATACCATTTTTGGCCCACTCAATTAGAACCTTATAGAGGCCTCCTACTATAAATTCTGCAAGGTACTTTTGTTTTGCGGGGGAAGATGGGTTTTCACATACAATATTTTTAGAAAAGGCATGGAAGAATTCAATACTGCTTTCGAAGATTAAATTAGTCAAATTAGAATGAATTAAATTCACAATTAATTTTTCCTGGTTTCTAAAGCATGCAAAATAGAAGCATGCACTCTCGTAATAATTAAATTTTTTGCAGGATATTTGCTTAGAACAGCCTTCTAAGTATTCCATCAGGTAAAGCATAATAACCTCCTCCAGCCGGCTATAATTTCTGTAAAAGGCCATACGTGACACGCCGGCCTTTTTGGTTAATTCAGTGATAGAAATTTCTTTGAAACTCTTCTGCTCCATTAAAATCATAAGTGCCGTAAAAATACTTTCTTTTGCTATCTGATTCTGCAGGATGTTATTTTTATTTTTCATTGACAAATAGTCCTCCTTTGTAACGTCAGGTACAATTCCTCTTGAATTTTATTAATTTAAGTATTATTATACAGTCAAGACGTTACAAACGCAACGTCAAAACTTGAAGTAAGAGCAAGAATATGAAATAAATTCGGAGGTAATTATGCGCAGTGCTATAGAAAATAGAATTTCAAGGAGAAAATTTGAAAGCGAGCCGATTACAGCTCAGGAAAAGGGAAGAATCATTTCTATTGTTAATGAATTAAATAAAACATCCGGTTTAACGATGGAATTTCTGGAGGATGGGAGCGCTGCTTTTCAGAAATTAAGAAAGAGCTATGGATTATTCGTAAACGTCCGTTCCGTCATATTGATGAAAGGAAAAAAAGAGGACAAAAATGTCAAGGAGAAGGTTGGATATTACGGAGAAGATCTGGTGCTTGCCATAACTGATTTGAATTTGGGAACCTGCTGGGTCGGAGGCACCTTTGATAAGGACGAGTTAGCTGTTGATGACCATGAGGAATTGGCCTGTGTTGTTTTAGTGGGGAAAGTGGCAGAGTCTTCTTTAAAAGAAAAAATGATGCGGTCAGTTACACATAGAAAAGTAAAGAAAATGGAAGAAAGAATCGTAAGCGACCAGCCTTTGCCTCAATGGGTACAAGAAGGAATGAAAGCTGTATTACTTGCTCCGAGTGCTAAAAATACGCAAAAAGCAATGTTTAAGTATGAAAACAACATCTTAAGTGCACAAATTGCAGATGACTATTCAATGGACCTGATTGATTTAGGTATTGCAAAGAAGCATTTTGAGATAGGGGCAGGAGGTAACTTTGAATTGGGAAACGGAGGTATCTTTCATTTATTTGAACAGTAAGCACCGGCACCTTTCTGACTGTTCGAGCCATATGAAATCCGTCACGTGGAAGGAGTGCCTGAAAGGCTGATAAAATCAAGAGTTAAGGTGGTGAAGTGCTCACCTTCATTCACTGCCATGTCCATGCCCTTAACCGATGGTTCCCAATGGGAATCTCAAAATGGACCCTGCGGAACCTGAAGTGTTCCGCAGGGTCTTAATTTGTCCCTTCTACTTAATTATATTATCCATAGGAATGTTGGTATTTCATTTGAATGTATCATTTTCCAGTTTTCTTATTAGTTAAGAACAAAGCTGGGATGAGCAATACTATGCTAAGGATTAAGGCTAACATGAAACCATCATGGTAAGCCGTGGTCATGATTGGAATTGTTGGTTCTTTCCCTTGGATTACAAGGCTGACAACTGTTGCAAGGGTTGCTGAACCAAAAGCTCCGCCAATACTTTGCATGAGGCGGGTTCCGATACTGACCTGAGCAATTTCTTGTTTGACCATACCGGAGTACGCATCAGTCATCATTGGAATGGTGACACCACCGATACCCATACCGCGAACAAATAAAACAATACCCACAACAATGAGTGAGGATGCCTCATTAAAGAAGACAAATGGAATTGTTCCAACGACGGCCAGGGCTAAGCTTACCAAGACTACATTACGTGCACCCAATTTGTCGGTTAGCTTACCAACCAGCGGACGGGCAACTAACATACCGATACCTTGTGGAATCAAAATCAAACCGACAATCAGAACAGAGAAGCCTTTAATATTTTGGAAAAACAAAGGTAATAACAACATAGGACCGTTGGTGGCGATTCCTGCAAGGAATAAGCCAATCATAACAGCACTGAAATTTTTTGACTTGAATAAATGTAATGGAAGAATTGCGTGTTCTTTTTTAATAGCGGCATAAATTATATAGATAACCAGAATTATGACCCCGGCAATGACATAACCAATAGTCGTGCTGTTGTTAAAGGTAGCACTTTTTGCTGCTTTCGTAATCCCATAAATTAAGGCGGAAGAACTGGCACCCAATAAAATAATACCAATAAAGTCGAATTTAGCTTTGGTGTTAGCTGGTGTGAAGTCAGGTAACTTCAAAATCATCAAAGCGATGGCAAGAATACCGATTGGAACATTGACAAAGAAAATATAACGCCACGACAAGAATTGGACAATTACGGCACCGATGACCGGCCCAAGGATGGGGCCTAGAACAATTGGGATACCAACAGTTGACATCACGCGTCCCATTCGCTCTTTTCCGGCGACCTCAATAGCCAGAGTAGTCACTAATGTCATAATAAAGCCGGAACTGAAACCTTGAATAATCCGAAAAATAACGATTGAACTGATGCTCCAGCTAAGTCCCGAAGCAATAGAAGTAATCAGGAATAATATATTGGCACCAATCATCAGCCATTTTCCATTGAAACGCTGAACTGCCCAGCCAACAAGCGGCACTGAGATTGCCATTGCTAACACGTAACCCGTAATTACCCATTGTATTAAATCAAGCCCGGTACTGAAATCCTTACTCAAGTGATTAATGGCAATGTTGACCATTGTTGAATCAAGTATTGGCATAATTGCCCCAAACACTAAAAGCCAGGCAATGTTCATGATGCTCTTTGGAAGCGGCTCAAGTTCCGGAGCCTTTTCATTCTTACTTATCATAAAATAAATCCTCCTAGTTATGTGCGGCGCTTGTGACTGTTTTTTTCACTTTACAAAGCGCCGCGTTTCGTCTACAATGAAAATATAAACTATAACGCAGCGTGCGAGTCAAGAGCTTTTTGAAAAAATTTTATATACTATAGGACTTGGAACGGAAAGAAGGATGAGGATTGAAAAGTGTAAATGAAGTGAGCAAACTCTCCGGCGTAAGCCGCCGTACCTTGCAATATTATGATGAAATAGGCTTATTGCCGCCCAGCGCAGTAAAAGAGTCAGGTTACCGCCAATATGACGACGAGAGTCTGCGCCGGTTATGGAGTATTTTATTCTATAAAGAGCTTGGCCTTTCACTTGATGACATAAAGCTGCTCCTTGAAAATTCAAAGGAAGAGGAAAAAGAATTAATACGCCGGCATAAACAAATTCTTTTGGAAAAACAATCTCAAATACAAAAATTATTACAGTCAGTAGACTGTGTATTGAATGATAAGTTTGATATTTCAATGCTCAGGGATTTTGATAAAAATAAGATTGAAGTAATTAAGAAAATGTATGAAAAAGAAATCCGGGCATTAATAGAAAGCGGCTTTTTTCTCCCATTAGTAAAAAGCGGCATATCCCTGAGTGGTGTATCCGTTGTTAAAAACACCTCAAATATGATGACCTCAGATTTTGGCAAGCTCGTTGTACTTGGCAGGGAGGTTATACAAAAGTTTCACGAATCTATGAAGGATGGACCGGACAGTTTATCGGCAAAAGAAGCAGTTGCTTCTTATAAGGAATTTGTAAGTACATGGATTCCCTGTGACGGTAAGACTTTCTGCAAGATTGGTGAGGCCTACTTGAAGTATAAAGAAGATTTGGATAAAAAGACACCGGGACTTGCGGAATTTGTGTATGAAGCTATTTTGCATGTATATCAGTAATTAATCCTTTCGGCAGCATTCAATCCATACCCGGTAAGGCATATACAGAAAAAGGCTGTATTTGCTTTGCCGGGTATTTTATTATTATTTATCAGTAGTTCTTTAATCCTATTTGTATAGGTATATAGTCTGTAAGTTGTAATATTTATCTTGTGAATTGTCGAAATCTAATAAATAAACATAATGAGGAGTATAAATATATGAGCGAACAGACAATCAATGATTTACATACCGTATTAGATAATATTGATTTAAGAATTGAAAAAAATTCTATCAGTACTGAAGAGCTGCAGTACTTAATGTATCAAAAAATAAAGATATTACAGCTTATTGATGATTTTAATCAAAGGAAGGGATATTTTGTAAAGTAATAATCGTAAACTAGGAGGCGCAGGCTAAAGGAGATTTTCTGAATATTATGGATGTCAGGTATATAAATACTATTTTAGAAACTTTTAACGTTACTTTGGAACAATTCGGAGTACATAATATTAAAAGGTGTAATATTCAAAAGAAAAACAAAATGTACTTGAATTTAGAGGTATCGGCAATAATCTGTTTTCAAGGTGCGGTTCAGGGCGATATAGCTCTTTCTATGCCTTTAGATACTGCAAAAGGATTGGCATCAATAATGATGATGGGAATGAGTATTACTGTCTTCGACGATATGGCTAAAAGTGCGGTAGGTGAATTGTCCAGTATGATAGCAGGTTCTTCCGCAACGAAATTTTCTTCCTTTGGGTTATCGGCAAAAATTAATCCTCCCAGAGTTATTTTAGAAAATGCTGAAATCAACAGTTTTGAGACGTTAGCAATTGATTTTGAAACCGATCTGGGAAAAATAGAACTTGATATTGGATTGAATATATAAAAATATTGAGGGGTTGAAGTGAAAAGGGGCTGTCCCAAAATGAATTTTTCATACAAAATATTGGTACTGACTAAGTGTCTATGAATCATATTTTGTTGAATTTTTGTATTTTGTGACAGCCTCTTTTTTGCAGACAGGATAGTGTGTATTAAATCATAACTGTTAAGCTTTGATAGCCCAGCGCAATTTGGCACATCGAGCACGACTATTGGAATTACATTCGGCGGCTGAGGGGCGAATAGCTTCCGGAGCAATTTCTTTGTAAATACCTTCACGATAGAAGCGTTGAAAAGATTTTTTAACGAGACGATCTTCGCCGGAATGAAAGGTAAGGATGGCAACACGCCCGCCTTCAGCCATGGCAGCAGGAAGTTTTTCTAAAAATTCATACAGCACTTCAAATTCTTTATTGACATCAATTCGCAGCGCTTGAAAACATCTTTGACAGGACTTCTTGATTTCTTCATTTCTGTCTTTTTCGGGAATGAATTTCAAAGCATCTTTGATGATTTGCTGGAGCTGGCTTGTTGTTGTAATGCCTGCTCCTTTTTTTGTCGCGGAAATAATAGCACGGGCGATTTCCGCAGAGTGAGGCTCGTCCGAGTTTTCTAATAACATACCGTATAGCTCATCTTGTGAAATCGCTTTAAGACGATCCGCTGCAGAGATGCCTTTAGAGGGATCCAGCCGTAAGTCTAACGGCCCCTCCGTCTTAAAAGAAAATCCTCTTTCAGGATTGTCTATTTGCATAGAAGAGACGCCCAAATCTGCCAATATAAAATTCAGTGGTCCGGATTCGGAAGTAATTTGATCTATATTGGAAAAGTTTGTCTGTCTGATGGTTAATATTTCTGAGCCGTAACCTAAACGCTCCAAACGCTCCCTTGTCCGCGGCAATTCGATAGAATCTACGTCAGTAGCATATAAGTGTCCCTTAGAATTTAAACATTTAAGCATCTCTAAGGTATGCCCGCCATAACCTAAGGTTGCATCTAATCCGGTTTGTCCGGGGGTAATTTGTAAGAATTCCATTATTTCTTTAACGCAAATTGAACGATGCATACCGGCAGGAGTATTACCCTTTTGTATAACCTTTGCTACTGCATCGGCATATAACTCTGGCTGCAGTTCCTTATATTTATCTTTAAAAGCCTTTGGGTGAGTACCTTTATACCTGGGACGACGCTGATGTTTTTGCTCTTGATTATCCATTCTTGCTTCCACCTTTTTAAAATATCTCTCTTTAATAGATTCAAAAGCATCTGTGAAGCTGACGATTTTGAATATTTCTACAAATCACATGATATCAAATTCATGTCATAATAGCAAATGCATAATAAAAGAATCTGCAAGAAAGTCAGGAGTGTAGCGAAAGCTGCACGAGTGTACTGCTGATGGCGAGAATATCGTGAGCTCTTATGTTGCAGACTCTGAGCATAAGCTTTATTCAATCTGGGAACAAGACTAACAAATAAGGGCAGCAGGAAGTTAGCAGATGATTTATCAAAAGTAGTTGTTGACAACTTCACTACTACGTGTTACTATATAGTAGTAGTAAGTAATACTGAATATCGGTAATACTAGATAGTGAAGAGGTGATTGGATTGGAAAATATAACAGAAATGCTAAAGGGTGTACTGGAAGGCTGCGTCCTTGAAATCATCAGTCATGAGGAGACCTATGGTTACGAAATCACACGTCGGCTGAATGCCCTCGGATTTTCAGACGTTGTGGATGGGACGGTGTACACCATCTTGGTGCGGCTTGAGAAGAATAACCTTGTGGACATCGAAAAGAAACCATCGGATATGGGACCGCCGCGAAAGTTTTTTACTCTCAACGACGCGGGGCGTGAGGAGCTGCAAAGATTCTGGGAAAGATGGGAATTCGTAGCCTCAAGAATAAATGAGTTAAAGGAGAAAAAACAATGAATTTCTGGGAAAGAATCACAGGAAGCGATATGACAAAAGAGTTAAAAGCTTTTGAAGAGAGAGCCAAAAAGCTGCCGGCAGATTATCAGGCTGCATGGGAAAACATTAAAACTAATTTGTGGCCCCACTCAGATCTGACCGGCCGCAATCTTATGCCAATTCTTGACGGTGTGCTTGGTCTGCTGGAAGAAACGGCGGCTGACGGTCAAAGTGTTCAGGAAGCTTTAGGCGATGATATCAAAGGTTTCTGCTCAGCACTGGTCGGCGAAGAAGAGGCAAAGTCCTATCGCGACAAGTGGCGCCAGCAACTTAACAATAATATTGCCAGGAAATTAGGTAAATAGGAGGATTATATGAGAATACAAGATATTATCGAAGGCAAAAAAGAATGGAGAGCCCACGTGGCACGTGTCAAAGCACTTCCGCAGGATTATCAGATTGTTTATAAAGAGATTCAAAAATATCTTTTTAAGGTCGGCCCGCTGGAACTGACAGAAGGGACGGATTTGCTCTCAGGGGTTGTTGATCTCTTTGCAGAAGGTGCGGGCCTGGGGAAAGGTGTGCTTGAAGTGACGGGTAGTGATGTAGCAGCTTTCTGTGACGATTTAATCAAAGATTCGAAAACTTATGCCGACATCTATCAAGAATCTGCTAATCAGGAAGTTAGCAGGGCTATGAAAAAGGTTACGGATAAAACAAAGTAAAGGAGAGAAAAGTGTATAAATACGAGTGGATATTATGTCCGGTCTGCAGCAGCAAAACAAGGCTCAGGATACGTGATGATACGGTGCTTGAGAATTTTCCGTTATTTTGTCCCAAGTGTAAACAGGAAACAATAATCAATGTAAAACAGTTGAATCTATCAGTTATCAAAGAGCCAGACGCTAAGACGCAGAGCCGATAATTTGTGAGTGAAATCACAGTTGTCGGCTCTTTTTTTGTGATATGCCAGGCTGCATTAAATGGATTGGACGCAGCTTTGATCAGGTTAAAATCTTGTGAAGGAAGAGACGTTTGAAGTTCCTTTCAAACTTCTTATTAAGGCAGTAACGCAGACAGGTCTGCGTTATACAGGAGGTATAAAAATGAAAAATATCATACAAATTAAAGGATTAAAGAAAGCATATAAAGGTGTGGAAGTACTGGGAGGAGTGAATCTGGAAGTAGAGCAGGGAGGCGTCTTTGCATTACTGGGTTCTAATGGAGCAGGAAAAACCACGTTGATTAGAATCCTGTCCACATTACTTAAAGCAGATGCCGGAAGTGTTGTAATCGATGGTTTTGATATTGAAAAAAATCCAAAGGATGTTAGAGGTCTTATCAGTCTTACCGGTCAGTTTGCCGCAATTGATGAAATTTTGACCGGCCGTGAGAATCTTCAAATGATAGCAAAACTCAGACATCTTAAAAATCCAAATCAAGTGGCAGATGCTCTCATTGGCCGCTTTGGGATGTCAGAGGCAACCGGCCGGCGAGTGGGTACTTACTCTGGGGGTATGAAAAGAAGAATAGATATAGCAATGAGTCTTGTAGGAAATCCCAAGATTATTTTTCTTGATGAGCCTACAACAGGTCTTGATCCGGAAGCGCGTTTGGAAGTCTGGAAGATTGTAAAAGAGTTGTCAACGGCAGGAACTACGGTGTTCTTAACGACTCAATATTTAGAGGAAGCGGAACAGCTTGCAGATAAAATAGCCATTCTTCATGGCGGAAGAATCATTGCTCTGGATACACTGGAGGGATTAAAGAAATTATTTCCGCCTGCAAAAGTTGAATATGTTGAGAAACAGCCTACATTAGAAGAAATATTCCTGACAATTATAGGAAAAAAGGAGGAGAAATAGATGAAATCTGCCCATAGTTATTTTTTCAAAGATATGAGTGTTATGTTTGGGCGTTCTATGCGTCATATCCTTAGAAGTATGGATACAATTATTACGGTATGTATCACACCAATTGCGATGATGTTATTATTTGTTTATGTATTTGGCGGTGCAATCGAAACAGGTTCAGAGAATTATGTTAATTACCTGTTACCGGGGATACTGTTAATGGCTATTGGCAGTGGGATTGCATATGTAGCTTACCGTTTGTTTACAGATAAACAGCGAGGTATCTTTGAGCGTTTTCACTCTATGCCTATCGCCCGCTCTACGGTATTATGGGGGCATGTATTAACTTCAATCATTTCGAACGGAATTTCTGTAGTAGTGATAATACTTGTTGCATTATTAATGGGGTTCCGTTCTTCGGCAGGAATTTTAGAGTGGTTAGAGGTATTCGGAATCCTTGGAATATTCACTCTTGCCTTAACATGGATTGCTGTAATTGCCGGACTTGCGGCTAAAACACCGGATGGCGCGGGAGCATTCTCTTATCCGATTATCTTTTTGCCATTTATCAGTTCTGCCTTTGTACCGACAGATACTATGCCTTCGGCAGTACGTGCTTTTGCAGAAAATCAGCCGGTGACGCCTATCGTAGAAGCAATTCGTAATTTATTAGCAGACCGGCCGGTAGGAAATGCTATCTGGGCCGCCCTTGCCTGGTGTATGGCAATAATAGTTGTTGCTTATATCTTTGCAATAAGAAGCTATAAAAAATTATGACCTGTCCTTAGCTAAATACAGTTAGGCATCCCACAGGGATTGATTTTGCTAAAACTATTAAGTAAGGCTACAATTAAAACTGCAGTTAGAACTGCAATTAGAAACTAAAGCTGTAGTTTCTGAAATCAATCTTAGGTAAGATTATCTCATAAGTAATGAGGCTGTCACAAAAATGAATTTTTTACAAAATATTGGCGCTGACCAAGTGGCTAGGAACCATATCATGTTGATTTTTTGTATTGTGCGACAGCCTCACTTTGTGCTTTTATTGACTCTTATTACTGAATTTGAAGGGAATCGTCATCACTTTCTGTGCCTGTCAAGATAATTGCGGTAGGCAAGGCTAAGGTGGTATCAGTACTAACCGGCTCGTCGTTGGTTGTGGCGCTGCTGGTATTACTGTATAAACTACTGATTTCGGAGGCACTTAATGCCCTGCTATATATCCGGAAATCATCGACGGAACCGTTCAGATAAGGATCGGACCACTGTGATTTCCCGATATAGTTCTGAGTTGTGCTTCCAAGGCTGGAGGGTTTAAGGGTCATGCCGGTATTGCTTGCTACAGCGACGCCATCAATATATAGCGTTCCTGTTGTTCCGGATAAGGTTACGGCGACATGATGCCAAACACCGGTAGTAAAGGCCGTAGTCCCATTGATTACCTGTTCGGACCCGTTACTGTTTGTGGTAATAGCGAATCTTGGATAGGAACCGGCATTTAATGTCAGGAACATATAGGCAGTTGTTCCTGTTCCGAAATCGAATACTCTTGACCAGGTGCTGACAGAGCTGGCTTTTACCCAGGCCGATATCGTAAAGTTGTTCAGGCTGCTTACAATACCGGCCGGCAGGCTGGCATATCCCGTTGAGCCATCAAGGACCAGTGCATTATTGATTTTTCCGGCAGCATAAGAAGTGGTCCCGTTTAGTGTGGCAGTATTATTATTTCCGGAGGCATCGGCTGCGGTACTGTCAAAGGTATATTTTGCTATGACCTCCGGAAGGGCAGCGTTTACCGTTATCGTTACGGTGGAAGAGGAGGACAGGGTTCCGTCACTTGCGGTTAATTTGAATACGTAAGTTCCTGCGGCCGTAACTGCGGCAGTTGTATTCAAGGAGCTTGCATTGGCAATTACTGCTGTGCCGGGTCCGCTCTGCAGGCTCCAGGCTGTGGTCAGCGTGGAACCTGAAGGCAGGCCGTCATCGCTTGCAGTGCCTGATAAAGTGATTGCGGAAGGAAGCGTAAAAGCAGCATTGGAGCCTGCACTAACTACAGGGGCGGTATTGATGGCAGTCCCTTGTGAAATCTTTACATTATAGGCAGCATTGGTACCGATGTTTAAGCTGACCGTTGCAGTTGCATTGGCTGCCACAGTGAAGTTAGATACATTTACGTTATTAATCAGTACATTATAGGTTCCTGCGGCAAGACCGTACAAAGATAGTTTGGTAGTATGAGATGCGGCTGTATATTGGTTCTTCAATGTAAGTTCAACATTATTCTTGGCAGTTGCTACGGTTGCTGAGGTATATTGATCCCGGTCCAGTTCCATATAAAGCTTTTGAGTAATCAGGTTCAACTTTTTGTTAATGCCGTCCTTTGGAATGATAATGTAGTTACTTCCGCTGGCAGTTACGTCACAACCATATCCATAAAGTCCGAAAATAGGATCAACAGCTACATCTGCACTGAGAATCCTGATGGCGCCCCAAAGTCCTAAGTCGGCTTCACCGGACATTTGTCTCCAGCCATTGTGAAGTGTTCCTCCTTCGGCGCTGCCTTCGTAGTAATTACCGAGAGAGGCTTGGTAAGTCCATGCTACGGTTCCGATATTGGCGGCATTGGAGTCAATTTGTCCGGAATTGATGCTGCCGATATTCGCTATCTTAGCTGCATACGTCATTCTCTCGTCTGTTTCCGGGGTGGTAGAATGATATCTGGTCCAGTCATCCATACAGTAACCGATTAAGGAAGCCGAATACTGGAATTGCCACCAGCCGGAACCGCATATGGTTGTCGGGTCGGCATAATAATACCATAACGGCTGGCTTCCGCGGCTTGCTCTTGTCTTGGCATTAATTTTACTCATCATGGTGGTATTATTTTTCATCTTAGCAACCATGTATCCGGACTCTTCGCCGGTATTGTCATAAATGTATTCCGAGCCATAGGGGTATGCCTGGCGGCTGTAGTCGTTGTATTTATTGGTACAGTCGGCGGTTAAAGTATTTGCCTGTGTCGTATAGCCTTCCTTGATAAGGGCGGCGATGATTTCAGGAACGGAAGATTCACCCATCAATCCGGTTCCTGTACTCATTGCCATACCGTTGTGCATGACATTGTATGCTCTGAGCAGGTAAGTATTTGCCGTATTCTTATAAGTGATTAATCCCGGATAGTAACTTGCTATCTTGTACATACCATAGAAAGTATTAGCTACATGGGGATATGCGAATGCGCGGGTAAGATCATCGGTATAATGCGGGGAATTCAGCCAGTCATGTACCTGATAGGTTGACTGGACCATGACATTTGTCCATAAGCAATACTGTAAATAATTGTCCAGTGAGGTTACTTCTGCCGCCACAGGTGATTGGGCATTCTTTTCTGCCAGGAATTCAGCATGGGATAGTCCCCAGTCATCACCCCAACCCATATATCCGTTGTAGGAATTCCGTTTAGCTTTGGTGTCCATCATCCAGTCATCAAAGGAATAGGCCTTAATGTCTCCGGTAGCACCCCATTGTGTATTATTGACCATAAAGGTAGCATGCCGCTGAATGGCGGTATCAATTGGTTCGATTGCATAGAATTGAAGTACCGTGGTCTCACCTGAGCCATAATTGATGGTGATATTGTTTTGACCTAAATGGTTCATTTGAAGAGAATAGGTCTTATGGTTGGTACCGACGGTACCCAAGGAAGTTATCGTCGTCTCGGAAGCATATTGGGCAGTAATGGAATTGATTGTTTTCGAGGTATGAAGGTCGAACTTTGCTGTCTGATTGGTGGGCACAATCATACCGGGAACTACGTTTACGTCAATAAGTCCTTCAGAATAAAGCTTGTCCTGCATTGCGTTCTGGTCAGCCACTTTGAACATTTTAAAGGTATAGGTCTTGGCAGCACCAGGAGCAAGAGTCAGGCTGGTATTAGAGAGATAACCTCTGTTCGTGCTCTTAATTACATTGGAATGGATATAATATACCTGCAGACCATCGGGCCAATTGCCGTTTGATGCCCAGGCACTGCCGGAATGTTCTGAATTCACCCATCTGTCTTTATATTCCCAGCCTGCACCGGTGGAGGTATCGGGAAGGATTAGAAGCATAGGACCTACGCCGCTGGGCCTTGTTACATAAACATAAGAATTGCTGTTTGCAATATTTGCATGATAAAGGGTTCTTTCTTCGTATACGGTGCCTCCCGGCCATATTTCATTAAATGGCATAGGCATTCCCAAATCTCCGATTTCCAGGGTCTGAGTACTTGTATTGGTCAGATTGATGGACCATTGCAGATAGTCATTAATCAGGGAATATGTTTCAACGACCTTAAAGTTTTTTACGCCGTTGGTGCTGGCAGAGTTCTGGTAAGTGACAGTTACTGTACTGCCGCTTTGGGTCTGAGTTCTGACGTCGGTGGAAGACTGTGTCAGAGCAGTCTGCCAGGAGCCGGTGCCAAGCCGATACTTGAACATAAGCTCGCCCAGCCACTCGTGGTCACCGGTATTCAGGTTTGAGGCATTGGAAGCATTCAGTACATAATTGGTGGGATAAGTGTCTCCCGTTAATTTCAGAGAGGAAATCTCCCCGTTTGTGCCTGTCTGAACATTAAAGTTGTCATTCGATAAAGTATAGGCATACACATATGCGGGCTTAAAAATAGTGAAGGCTATAAAAGTCAAAAAAGAGATTATGATTAACCTATTGATGCCGGAATTTAAATTACTAATAAACGTATTCCTTTTTTCCATAATAACTCCTTTCGTGAATATCAAATCTTTCCTTTGATATTTTTTATTTTTTAACCGAATGTTCCTTTCATTATTTTGGCTGCCAAGGCCATTGCGAAGGGCAGAGCTGCCTCCTTTCCGTATACAACAACTTTGATTACCGACAGAACGCATTCAATAGACATCACCTCCTTTACGGTGCGGAATATATTTATAAATTTTTGTATGTGTAACGGTAATTACTTTCGTACGCTGGACAAAGTTAAAGAATATAGATGAAAATGGTGTTGTATTTGTGTTAAACGTTTAATC
>JAEXGM010000144.1 GCA_023450835.1 Bacillota bacterium
CTGGATACAAGTTCTATTCCGTAATGTTTTTTCGTATCTTCCTTATTGGCAAGGGGATCATATACATAGGGTTCAATACCGTATTCCAAAAGCTTATTATAGATATCCACTACTTTCGTATTCCTGATATCCGGGCAGTTTTCTTTAAATGTAATACCAAGGATAACTACCTTGCAATCCCTGACCGGCTTATTGGTGAGAATCAGCTTCTTAAGGATGATATCTGTTACGAATTCTCCCATGCCGTCATTTATTTTGCGTCCTGAAAGTATAATCTGGGAATGGTATCCTAAACGTTCGGCTTCATAGATAAAATAGTAAGGGTCCACTCCAATACAATGTCCCCCTACAAGCCCTGGATAGAAATGAAGAGCATTCCATTTAGAACCCATAGCTTCGATTACTTCTCTGGTGTCGATCTGCATCCGGTCAAATACCATAGCAAGTTCATTCATGAAAGCAATATTGATATCTCTCTGACTGTTTTCTACTACCTTAGCGGCTTCCGCTACTTTAATACTGCTCACCGGGTATACTCCTGCCGTAATAATCTGTCCATAAACTTCTGCTACGACCTCTAAAGTTTCTTCATCCATACCTGACACAATCTTTCGGATATTCTCCAACCGATGAACCTTATCGCCGGGATTGATTCTTTCCGGTGAATATCCCACCTTGAAGTCTTTTCCGCAGGTCAGTCCTGAATATTTTTCCAGTATGGGAACACAGATATCTTCCGTAACGCCAGGATATACCGTAGATTCATATACAACAACTGAACCTTTCGTAAGATTTCTTCCAACAATTTTACTTGCCTTTTCCACTGGTTTTAAATCCGGTGTTTTATGTGCAGTAACCGGTGTAGGAACTGCAATGATATGGAATTTTGCCTCTTTAAGATTGAACTCTTCATCGGTAAAATCTATTGTTGCATTTTGTATTGCTTCATCTCCTACTTCTTTTGTGGGGTCAATACCAGATTTGTATTTAGCAATTACATCACTGCTGATATCGTATCCAACAACATGGTATATTTTAGAAAATGCCAGTGCCAGCGGCATGCCGACATAACCAAGTCCTACTACCGAAAGACTTTCTTTTTTGGTCATCAAATCTTTTGCCAAATCCATAAAAGCCACCTCATTCTTTTTATAGCATATAGTATAATTTAAAAATACAATGCATTTTTAAATCTCTATTCTGGCAATATCACAGGCTGCTCATAAAGCATATTTTGCGATATACTTGGGAATTTGTTCGCTATAATACAGTAATTTAGACATTTAAATAGAAAAAATCTATTAAAGATCATCTAATAACCATATTATGGCACAACACATTTTTTGCTACAAAAATAGACCGCTTATTTCAAGCGGTCTATTTTTAAGTGGTGTATTTTGAAGGAAAAGACGGTTTATAAGCTAAAAGCCTATTCCCCTTGTGCAAAATAAGGTACTACGATATAGCCTCCCTCATGTATCATATCCGAAGATAAGCCATTGGTTTCTTTTATTTCATCTATATAGGAATTCATATCCTTGTAATCATCTGTCATATATCTGCTGGCAATGCTCCAGAGAGTATCACCTTTATTTATCTGAACGCTTACGATCTCCTTCCTGGAATCTCTAAGCTTTTGTGCCGTTACATCTGTTGGTGCCAGGAGTAGGAATAATATGAATATAACTGCAAACAAGATACCAAACATCGCAATCAACTGTTTCTTATGTAATAGCTGTCTGATATAAAAAGGTAACTGTCCGGTTACAGAATTAAATAGTGACTGATTCATAATGCATCCTCCTGTATTTCTTACATTTGAAAATGACACATAACGGTTTCTTAATTAGCTGCAATTCACAGACAGGTGTCACTTTGTGAATAGTTTAGAACGTATATCG
Organism: Bacillota bacterium; assembly: GCA_023450835.1. Lineage (GTDB taxonomy): Bacteria > Bacillota > Clostridia > Lachnospirales > Lachnospiraceae > Anaerocolumna. Next base: position 1,902 of record JAEXGM010000144.1, read on the forward strand.
AACATATGTTACGAACACTTGTTTCTATAGCTTGATTATAATATCCAAACATTTGTTTGTCAACGGTTATTTTACATTTTTCTCAAAAAAGCGAACATAAGTTTTGCATTTCATAAAAAAGCATGTTATAATGGGTTCAATGAATTATACATAAAGTTGAAAAGTTTCAATATAATGGAGGAAATATAAATGAACAATGGCAAAATCAGTCCGAAGCAAAGAGAAATTCTTGAATATTTAAAAAAACAAACTTTATCCAGAGGTTATCCCCCTGCTGTCCGTGAGATCTGCGAAGCGGTTAAGTTAAAGTCCACCTCTTCCGTACATTCCCATCTGGAGACTCTGGAAAAGAACGGATACATAAGGCGCGACCCCTCAAAACCCAGAGCTATCGAAATCATGGATGACAGCTTTAATCTTTCTAAAAGAGAGATGGTAAGTGTTCCTATAGTCGGAACCATTACCGCAGGGCAGCCTATACTTGCGGTTGAGAATATAGAAGGATATTTTCCGATTCCTGCGGAATACATGCCTAATGAAGAGACTTTTATGTTAAAAGTTAAGGGTGAAAGCATGATTAATGCCGGCATCTTCAACGGAGACCAGATTCTTGTCCAGAAACAGCCCTTTGCCTCTAACGGTGATTTTGTAGTAGCTTTGATTGAAGATTCTGTAACAGTCAAGACTTTCTATAAAGAAGATGGATATTACCGCTTACAACCTGAGAATGATACAATGGACCCAATTATTTTAAATGACCTTGAAATCCTTGGCAAAGTAATCGGACTATTCCGTATGTTCTAAAGTATTGCCAATAACAGCCTGACGGACGACCCTGTCAGCGTTGTCCATTAATCTATTCCAGACAGCTTCACCTGATTTTTCCATGATAATTCTTCTGGCCTCCGCTATTACAGGAGGCCGGTAAGATATATTATGGCAGTCGCTGCCTAAGACCTCTACATATCCATCTTCTATCAGATTAAGAGCCTTTCTTTTCGTATCAGTTTTTAGAACTGCAGTGGTATTCATCTGCAGCAGGCATCCCATATTCTTTAACTTTCCAAGAAGTTTCTTGTTTCGAAGCAAGGGTTTATATCTGTCAATGTGTGCTATGATAGGATTAACATTATAATACCCTATTAATTTATCCAACTCCTCCATCAACGTATCCGTCCAGGCTTTCATATCCGGAAATTCTATAAGCAGGTAATTGGTATTCTCAATACACAGCGGCCTTAGATCCTTGTTAAAGAAAAGGAACCGGTGCAGATAGGTCTCACTGGCTGAAATCAGCCTGATTTTGCTATGTGATACCATTTCCATTGCAGCTGATCTTTTCTTTATGAACTCTTCCAATGTCATTTCCATAGGGTAAAAATGTGGCGTGCATACAGCTGTGGTTACTTGTTGATGATGGAGATATTCTGTGAGCATAATTGCCTCTTCCTCGGAAGAAGCACCATCATCGATTCCTGGCAATATATGAGTGTGCATATCAATCATAATAACCCCTTTCGCGAATAGCCAATCTTCGATTGGCTATTCCTGAATCCGTAGTTGAAAAAACTGTCCTTTGTTTTTTCAACCTAACCTCCAAACTGCCAACGCGCCACAAATGTTGCCTTTACTGTGCACTCTTATTTCGACGCTCTTGGCGGCAATTTATAGCTTTTGGTGATACTCTTTCTTTGTTTATGACCATCACTTCCGGTTTCATAGTAATAATACTTTGACTTATGCCCGCCTAAGCCTTTTTCTGAGATTCCGTTTAATACAAATCCCAGAACATTCGCTTTTGCATAACGGTATTTCATAAGCGCATTTTCAATATCCGCATAGGTCGTTTTATTCTCTCTGACTACCAGCACAGCTCCATCCATACTTTTAATGAGGCTTAGAGAATCCGCAACAACATTAATAGGCGGCGTATCTATTATAATATAATCATATTCCGTCTCCAGGTCATTTATTAATAAATCCATCTGCCTGCTCCCTAAAAGTTCCGATGGATTAGGCGGCATGGAGCCCATTGGCATAATATGAAGATTTTCATAAGGAGTTATATAAAGACATTCTTTTATTGTATTCATATGAGACAAAAGGTCACTGAGTCCTGGCTGATTCTTTCCTTTAAAATAATGATGTATTCTGCCCTTTCTTAAATCACCGTCAATTAAAAGAACCTTATATCCTGATTGGGATATGGCAATTGCCAGATTCATACTTGTCGTACTCTTTCCATCTTCCGGAGAGGGACTGGTAATCAGTATTTTTTTACACTCCTCTTTACGAATAGAAAATTTAAGATTGGTACGAAATGCTTTATAACTTTCCACTGTAAGGAAAGAGTCCTGCATATTCGTTTCCTTCTTGCAATCCTCCAGTATGCCCTTTTTTACGAAGAATCTTTTGATATCTTCCAGGGTCTTATATCTGCTACTGCCTTGCCTTGCAGAGAAATCAGGTATGCTGCCAAGGAGCGGAATATCATAATGCTTTAACAGATCTTCCTGGCCTGCAACCTTTAAATTCAGTACTTCTTTCAGGACAGCCAATAAGAACGTCAGCAGACCAAAAACAATTCCCCCAAGCAGAGTATTTAATATAATATTCGGGCCAGAAGGAGCTCCCTGATAAATTACCGGATCTACCACACTGATTACCGCATCTGATTTGATGTTTTCAATTAACTTCGGAGCCAGTATCTCCATATTCTTGACCAGTTCATAGGAATCCTCCGGACTTTTTGTATTTACAGTAATACTAAAAATCTCCGTATTTTGTACTGTTTTAATCTCGGTCATACTTCTTAGTTCGGACATGCTGTAGGGCAGACCGCTCATTCTTAAAACTTCAGTATAGAACTGTCTTGTATTCAAAAAGTTAATATAGGTTTCTGCTATTTTTTGTGCATAATCCAAATCAGACAGATTTGTAGATGTACTGCTCTGAGTACTTACATAGAACTGGGTAGAAGCCGTATAAGTTCTGTCAATAAAGTACCTGGTAAACAGAAAACTCAACAAAAGCCCTGCCAGAGTACAAAAGGCTATTAAAAGGAAGCGCTTTTTTATAAGATGAAGGATATCTCTCACTGTAAATTCCATTCTGGACCGTCCCTTCCGGATAGTTTTTGTTTTATTCTATGTTGGAAAAAGGACTTTGGGTACTTTTTATGATGAAATAAAGGAAAAAATAAAGGACTGCGTCATGACGGCAGTCCCAAAAGTATAATCCTTCTATTCGTTATTTTTCATCCAGCTGCTCTTTTGAGATGGTCTTACCGTCTCTCCAGATACGCTCTAAGTCATAAAATAAACGGTCTTCCTTGGAGAAAATATGAACTACCACATCACCATAGTCCATTAATATCCAGCTTGCTGACCTTACTCCTTCAATTCTTTTAGGTTCATATCCATGCTTTCCTAATTCCTCAGATACATTGTCTACCAATGCCTGAACCTGAGAGGAGTTGGTTCCGTTGGCGATAATAAAATAATCGGCTATTACTGTAATATTTCCAATTTCAATAACCTTGATATCTTCTGCCTTTTTATCATCCAAAGCCTTATAGGTCAGTTTTGCGATTTCCTTTGCTATATTCATTAATACTCCTTTACTTTTTACCCAATTTCCTTTTATAAAAATCATAGGTATCAGCTGTAGTTTCATCGATTAACTTGCCTGATTCCATCAGGTAAGCGATTGTATCCCCTAATATCTGATACACAGCCATATCCAGATTTTCAAAAGATAGTTTACGTATGTCATTCAGATTAGGTATTGCTGATGAGGATCTGTTAGGCTCCATGTAATCAGAGACAAATATAATTTTTTCCAGCGTTGTCATATCCGGCCTTCCTGTCGTATGCCAGGTTATAGCTGAAAGGATTTCCTCATCTTCTATATTATATACGGTTTTTGCATAAAATGCTCCAAGTTTGGCGTGCAAGAGGTCAGGTTTCAGCATTTCAACCTGCTTTACAGGTACCCCTTTTGCAATACATTCTTTCAGCATTTCCTCACCGGTCATATACTTTGCGCAGTCATGCAGTAAACCTGCAATAATTGCTTTTTCAGAATCGGCACCGAATACCAGTGCCATAGAGAATGCAGTGGACATTACTCCAAGAGAATGATAATACCTTTTCTTCGGCAGAATATCCCCTAACTTCTTCTCCAACTGATACAAATCTTCATTCACCATTTCTGCTCTTTTCCCAAAAATAATTGATGTGCTTTGATATAATCGTACACTGCATCCGGAACAAAATACCTGATAGAACTGCCGCTCTCTGCCATACTTCTTAATTCATGGGAGGCAATATCCAGATAAGGAGTATTCAGAATATGAATAAATGCATGATACTTTGAACTTAGGAGTTCTGCCTGCTCCTTTAACTCTGCCCTTGTCTCATTTCCTCTGACAGCAGCAACAATATGGGCTAAGCAAAATATAGTCTCCGGCTCCCACCAGGATTCCATCTGAAACAGGGAATCTGCTCCCATAATAAAATAATAGGTCACATCCGGATTCTGATTGGTCAATTCCTGCAATGTATCAGCGGTATAGGTTGTGCCTTCTCTTTCCAGTTCGGCACGCGAAAGCTCAAAGTGAGGATTACCCTGAATGGCAAGTTCCACCATCTTTTCTCTGTGCCAATCCTCCGTTATCATATCATTCCGCTTATGAGGAGGCTTTTTGGAAGGCATAAATAATACCTTGTCAAGCCCCAGCTGCTCCAGAGAGCTTTGCGCCAGAATGAGATGTGCCATATGAATCGGATTAAAGGTTCCCCCCATAATTCCTACTTTCATCATCTTAATAACTATACCCTTTCCGCTGCCTGCATACTTTTAGCTACAGGCACTTTGTACTATTTTTTCCCTTTAGCTAAGGTATCTTTCGGTAATTCAATCTTTTTCTTATTTTTTGACTCTCTATACAGAACAAATTTCTTACCAATTACCTGAACTACTTCAGAATGGGTTCGCTCTGCTACTGTTCTGGCTATCTCATTCGGATCATCCAGGCAGTTTTTTAGAACCGTAACCTTGATAAGCTCTCTGGACTCAAGTGCTTCCTCCAGCCCCAGAGTCAGCTCAGGTGTCAGACTTGCTTTTCCAACCTGATAGATAGGATCTATTTTCATTGCAAGCCCTTTTAAATACGCTCTTTGCTTACTTGTCATTCAATTCCCTTTCCCGGAGCTGATAAGAATTAAAATACCCTCTCCGCAGCATATATAGTCAGTACATGCACTTATTTGCAGCACCTTTATTTATAATAATCGAATTGCAGGCCATACATCTTCACAGTGTCGCCTTCTTCAATTCCCAGAGCTTCAAGCTCGTCTAAAATCCCGCTGTCTTTTAAGAAATGCTGGAAGAATTCAAATCCTTTTTCAGAATCCAGATTGGTATAGCCAAGCATACGCTCGATACGAGGCCCTTCCACAACGAAGAAATGTTCCTCTTCCATCACAACAGTATAAGGTTCACTGCCAAAATCAATGGTTGAAGGATCAAATTCTCTCTCAAATACAACCGGCTCAGAAGGCAGTGTATCCAGTAATTCCTTCACATAGAAAAGCAGTTCTCTTACTCCTTTACCGCTTACAGCCGATATAGGAAATACTTTGATACCCTGTGGTTCAAATGCATCCCTCAAAGTCTTAATAGCCTGCTCTTCCTCTTCTCCGTAGAGAATATCAAGCTTGTTTGCCGCTATAACCTGAGGTTTATTAGAAAGCTCTTCATTATAAACTTTCAGCTCATTATTTATTGTCTCTATATCAGCAATGGGATCTCTGCCTTCGACACCGGCAGCATCCACCATGTGAATAATAACCTTTGTTCTTTCAATATGCCTTAAGAATTCATGTCCAAGCCCAATACCCTGAGATGCACCTTCAATTAATCCGGGAATATCCGCTATAACAAAGCCATCACCATTTTCCATATCTACAACGCCAAGGTTCGGGTTTAGAGTTGTAAAATGATAGTTGGCAATCTTAGGTTTAGCATTGGTAACACGAGAAAGAAATGTAGATTTTCCTACATTCGGGAAACCTACCAGACCAACATCGGCAATTACTTTCAGCTCCAGAGTTACATTAAGCTCTTTCGCCTTCTGTCCGGGTTGCGCATACTTTGGAACCTGCATGGTAGCCGTAGCATAATGCTGGTTACCTTTGCCGCCTCTGCCGCCTCTAAGAATAACCTCTCTGCGGTTTCCATGAGACATATCTGCTATTACTTTACCGGATTCTGTTTCTTTAATAACCGTACCTTCCGGAACCTTTAATATCAGATCCTGCCCGTTCTTTCCGTGACAGTTCTTTTTGCCTCCGCTCTCGCCTTCTTCAGCAATATATTTTTTAACAAAACGATAATCCGTTAAAGTGTTCAGATTCTCATCCACCTCAAAAATCACATCGCCGCCTTTACCGCCGTCACCGCCGTCAGGACCGCCTGCCGGAACGAAAATTTCTCTTCGGAAGCTGACATGTCCATCGCCGCCCTTGCCGGAACGTATATATATCTTTGCACTGTCTGCAAACATTACATCACCTCTTTTCAAAATCTTTCTTCTATCATGAACAAACCCCACATTCATGAATAAATCAAGAATCTGGGGTTCTAAAGTTTCATCTTATTTGGATTCTACTGGATAAACAGAAGCTTGTTTCTTGTCTCTGCCTTTTCTTTCGAAACGAACAACACCATCAACTAATGCAAATAAGGTATCATCTCCGCCACGACCTACATTGATGCCGGGATGAATCTTAGTACCGCGTTGTCTGTAAAGGATATTTCCAGCCAATACAAACTGTCCGTCGGCTCTTTTAGCTCCTAATCTCTTGGACTCGGAATCTCTGCCGTTCTTGGTAGAACCAACACCCTTTTTATGAGCGAACAACTGAAGGTTCATCTTTAACATAACCTACACCTCCTTGAATAAATGCCGCAGGAAAACCCGCTAAACAAATTTAATATATTGTTTTCCGTAATCTTCTCTAATTCCGTTAAGACCCAGAAAAAGAGAATTCAATAACAAAGTTGAATCATTACCAGGATTTGAAATAATCTTAAAATCTACCATACCTACATCTTCCTTTATATCAAAGGTATCGGATGTAAAAGTTTCAATAGAGTTGACGGTATTTATAATAAGAGCTGAAACCGCCGCACATACTATGTCCTGTCCGCTTTCAGCGAAGCCTGCATGTCCTGTACTGCGAAAGCCTATTAACTTCCCATCTGCATTTTTATATACGGATATTGTTATCATAACTTAACCCAAATTGTTATGCGTTGATTTTTTCAATCTTAACCTTGGTATATGGCTGTCTGTGACCGTTCTTCTTGTGGTATCCGGTCTTTCTCTTATAACGGTAAACAATAACTTTCTTATTCTTTCCTTCTTCCACTACTGATACAGTAACGGTTGCTCCTGCTACAGTAGGATTACCTGCTACGAAAGAACCATTGTTTACAGCAAGTACCTGGTCAAAGGTATAAGTTGCTCCAGCTTCTAAACCAAGCTTTTCTACTTTAATGATATCGCCTTCGGCTACTTTGTACTGTTTACCACCTGTTGCAATAATTGCGTACATATGGCACACCTCCTATTATCATTACTCGCCAGCTGCGGTATCTTCTGCTTGTACATGTTATGCAGTTTCTGTATTTAAAACACAAAATATGCACGAAATGATACATTTGGAAAGAGTTTTGGACCTCGCTGTGCGGCACACTAGAATAGTCTAGCATATGAACCATTAATTGTCAAGGAATAAATTTAATGATACGGTTCATTTTGTTAAAGTTCAGATTTGTGTGGAGTACAGGAGTTTTTGGGGACGGACGATGGCAGGTGA
>JAEXGM010000263.1 GCA_023450835.1 Bacillota bacterium
GTATGGTATCCCCGGTATTAAATACCTCTAAAACAGGCTTCTTACTCTTTTCAAACAGTGTAACTCTTATGTTTCCTTTCTCGTCGGAGTATTTCAGTGCATTATCCAAAAGCACTGTAACCAGCTCTTTTATTTTATCTCCATCTCCATAATAGCTGATATTTTCTTTAATATCCGTTTCCAGCTCCTTCTTCTGTTCATAAGCAACGCTTTCCATGGAAAGAACCGCATTTAATACTGTCCTGCTCAATTGGAAGGTTTTAAATTCAACTTTTTTAACCGGACTCTCCAGGCGGCTTAAATCCAGCAAACTATTCACAAGTTCATTCATCCGCTCTGTGTTTGACTTGATAGACTTTATCCACTTGTTATCCTGATATTTATGATCTAGCAGCTCGGCATTGGCAGAAATTACGGTAAGGGGTGTACGCAGTTCATGACTGGCATTACTGATGAACTGTTTTTGTTTCGACAAGGCCTTTTCCGCAGGCCCTACTACCCAATGAGAGAGATTGATAATAAATATTCCAATCAGAAGACATCCTGCTATTCCGGTTACCAGACAGATTTTAAAAAGATTGTCCAATAAATAATTCTGTTCGCTGTAATCCGAATACACAATCAGATATCCATATCTCTTTTCACCTGCCAGATACTTTAAATCACCGATACTTCCCTCCATCTTCCCTTTTCGCAAGCTGCCGTCCAACAGTTTTCGAATACTGATATCAGGATACTCGTCTTCCGCAAAACCAACTATGCCTCGTATATTCATTTCCTTGTCTACTTTTACGGCAAAGGTACTGTTCAGGAATTCTTCTCTGGAATTTGTAACAACACTGTTAATCTGCCTCTGTCCGTTTTTTAAGGTATTACCGTTGTTCTTCAGGACACTCTCCATTCTTCGGTGCATTTGTCTTTGATTCGTATAAGACACGGAAGAATAAATAGTCCCCAATAGAATAAGCACAATAAGAAGCAGAGAACTGAATGTCACAAGTATGAATTTATACCGCATTTCCTTAATCATAAATTTCCTCCAGATAATAGCCAAGCCCTCTTGCATTGCTTATGGTTATATTGGCTTCTATCAGCTTTAATTTCTTCCGAAGGAAGGATATATATACTTCGATGTTGTTGTATTCACACTCACTGTCATATCCCCAGATTTTTTCTACCAGTTGTTCTTTGGATACGATTAATCCCTGATTGCTTATTAGCAGCTCCATCATCTGATATTCCTTTTTCCCAAGACTGATAGTGTTATCCTTACACATCAGTGTACATTTCTGAAGATTTAATATCACATTGCCCATTGAGATATTATCGGGTAATATATAATCCTTTCTTCTGGTTACTGCTCTGACCCGCGCCAGAAACTCCGATACGGCAAAGGGTTTTGTCATATAGTCATCTGCTCCGCAGTCAAGTCCCAGAACAATGTCCTCCATTTCAGACTTTGCTGTCAGTATCAGTACCGGTGTAGTGATTTTCATCCCTCTCATAGACTTTAATATCTCGTAACCGTTCATACCCGGCAATTTTAAATCCAATACAACTCCATCATAGACTTCAGATTGAATAAACTCCAGGCCCTTTTCACCATTTTTACATATATCCACAGAGTAGCTGTTTTGCTTTAATATATCACCCAGGGTCTCCGCCAGATGCGTTTCATCTTCTATTACCAGTATTCTCATAATCAAGCTTTGGTGGTCGTATCTCTGGCAGCTTAAAAGCCGCATAAGGTACAACGCCTCTCCTTCTTTCCACCTTAAATAGTTTCCTTATATTTTAAACTATTTTTCAATTAATTGCAAAAAAAGGCGGATATTTTAGTTTTTAAAGGTTTATTCAATCTTTTGAGTTTACAATATAGCTGGTCTTAGCCAATTACAACTATTTGCCTGTCACCCTGTAAACTTAGTAAAACCTCCTGATTGCTATGTTTAACTGGTAAATTCAGGTAAATAATTAAAATGAAAGGATGATGATATGAAGAACAAGTATATTAAGATTTCGCTTATCATTACGGCTGTCATCGCTGTAATTGCTGTGATTGCCGCTGTTGCCGTACAGCTCTACGGTCCAAAGGACGCGGATGCAAGTATTATCAGAACCGCCTATGAGGTGAAACCCGCTCCTGTTATTTTAAAAGATGCAACCGATATTTATAACCTGGAAACCCAGAACACAATCTGGAAAGATATTGAGGCTTATAAGGCGAAAACGGAGTATTCTTTTGAAAATCCCCTTATTATTGAAAACCCTTTCCAGACCAACAGACAAAGTTTCTATCTTTACTTTAAAACCGATAAGCCTTCTTCTCTGGATTATACCATCCATGTGAACGATGCTGATATCTCTGATTTTACCAGGACATGTTATAATAATTCAGACAACAATATGACTACAGAACATGAGTACCAGATAATAGGTGTAATTCCTGATAAGGATAATGAGATAACCCTGACACTGCACTATGCTTCCGGTAAAACAGAAGCCAGAAGTTTTACCTATAAGGCTCCTTCTCTCACCGGCAGCGCTAGCCTTATCCTTACCCACGAAAACGGTGAAAGCAGCGAAGCGCTTACAGAAGGGCTCTATACTGTCTTTGCCGGCGATAATTTCTTTTATTATTATGACAACGATGGAATTCTAAGAAGTGAGATACCCATTATCGATTACCGCTGCCTGCGCTTAATCTTTCAGGGCGATAAGATGTACTATAGTGCGGGAACTTCAACATTTGTAGAGATGAATTCTCTTGGAAGACTGACTAATATTTATGACCTGGGCAAATACGCAGTGCACCACGACTATACTTTTGACGACAAAGGCAATATTCTTATTTTGGGAACGGATACGGAATCAGACCGGGAAGAAGACAGGATTTTATACCTGCATCCCGATACGGGGGAAGTAAGCCAGATTCTGGATTTAGCTGATATATTCCCGGATTATTATGTGAATTGCACTCCAGATAAAGAGGGAAAGCTGGACTGGATGCATATTAATACAATACAGTGGCTGGGTAATGATACCTTACTTTTAAGCTCCAGGGAAACCTCTTCTGTTTTAAAGTTCAGCAATATCTTTGAGGACCCGACATTAGAATATATGCTTGGGACAGAGTCCTTCTGGAAGGATACTCCCTATACCTCTTACCTTTATACAAAATCAGAAGACTTTAAGAGCCAGCTTGGGCAGCACAGTATAACGTATGTAAAAGATGCTTCTCTGAAAGAGGGCGAATATTATCTCTATATGTTTGATAACAACATTGGTTCCAGTACTACAAGACCAGATTATGCCTGGACAAACTACTTTGATGATATCGGCTCGGTGGGAAATGCCGAAAATGGTGAAAAATCCTATTTTTATAAATATTTAGTGGACGAAACCAATAAGACATATAAACTGGTAGAAAGTTTTCCTCTTCCCTACTCCGGTTTTATGGGCAGTGTACAGGAAATCGGTGAGAATGTCGTTACAAATTCAAGTAATCCAAAAGTATTTGAAGAGTATGATAAGGATAATAATCTGATACGCTCTTTTAACACCGGAAGCTCTAAACAGGCTTATCGTACCTATAAATATACCTTTAGTAACTTTTATTTCAAATAATATGACGATCTGATCGGCAAATGGGCAGGCTTTCACAATGGGACGGAAAATCACACAAAACAGAAAAACTCATGCGCTGATTCCAATGTATAAGAAGGCCTAATTCTCAGGCTATTTTGTGCTTTGCATATCAGTAAACAGATAACTCGCTACGCATGAGTACACTACGTGTACTCAAACAATCTGTTTACTGATATAGCACAAAGCAGCCTGAGAAAAGGCCTTCTAATACATTTCCATAGGCGCATTCATTCTTCTGTTTTGTGTGATTTTCCTGTATATGGATAAAACCAAGTCATTTATCGGGCTAATTATATGATTATTTCACTCTACTTTTTTATAAATGTATCATTATCCAGTTCCCGAAAAGCTTCCTCCAGCTCTTCCCTGGTATTCATTACTATGGGGCCGCCCCAGGCTATGGGTTCCTTTAACGGCTTTGCACAGAGCAGCAGAAAGCGGAGCCCTGAATTCCCTGCTTTTACATATAGCTTATTCCCCTCGTCAAAGAGAACAGCGTGTTTTTCCTTTATTACTTCTCCCCGTTCCGGTGCAAAAGCTCCTTCTCCTCTGAAAATATATAGAAACAAGGTATTCTTCTCATCTGATTCATACTCCCAGGCTGTACCGGGAGCCAGCTCTACATCCAGATAATCCGCTTTTACATAGGCTCCTTCAAAGGCTCCTTTTATTTCACAGTAATTACCGGCAATGACACGTATAGTAACTCCCTTTTTCTGCACTACCGGGACATTTTCTTTCTTAATATCTCCGTAGGCAGGGGCAGTCATTTTATCCCCGGCCGGAAGGTTCAGCCAAAGTTGGGCACCTAACATCTTCTTTGAGGCCTGGGGCATTTCCTGATGAATGATTCCGGAACCCGCTGTCATCCACTGACAGTCTCCATCCTTTATACTGCCTTTGTTTCCCAAAGAGTCTCCATGCTCAATGTCTCCTTCTATCAGATAGGTGATGGTCTCGATGCCCCTATGGGGATGCCAGGGAAAGCCCTTTACATAGTCTGCCGGATTTTCCGAGTCAAAGGCATCCAGCATTAGAAAAGGGTCGTAATCCGCAGTATCCTCATATCCGAACACTCTCACCAGTTTCACACCGGCACCGTCTATACCGGCTTTTCCTGTGGTAATCTTTTTTATTTTTCTTAATTTATCCTTCATGCTTAAAGCTTCCTTTCCGCAGTCCAGGGTGTGCTTGAAACTGCTTACGCCGGTCTAATCATTCCGCTTTGCAGGAAAATATGACCTGACGCAATAATATTAATTTGTTTCTGCAATGATTCCTGATTCTTAGTATAACACTAATTTTCTGTTATCGAAAGAGGCTTACACCTTCTCCCCGGAGCACATGAAGGATGACAAAATATATTCCGTGTATCGTTTAGATAAGCAATCGGTCCGGTTAATTTGAAAACGATGTTCAAGTCATAAAGATTACCTGCAGGCTATGATTGCCGATTTGAGTATCTGCAGACCGCAGTCAAGCTGTTCATCCCTAACTACAAGGGGGCACAGAAAACGTACCACATTGGAATAAGTTCCGGCACTTTCTATAATCAGCCCATTATTTGCACAATATCCCACGATATCGGATACCAGACCGGCATTTGGTGTCTTACTCTTTTTATCGGTGACGAATTCAATTCCCATCATACACCCGATGCCTCTTACATCTCCGACTTCTTCGAACTCCTCTTTCCAGTATTCAAATTCCTTACGGCATTTATCCGCAATCTCCAGAGACCTGCCGCATAGATTGTCTCTTTCCATTATCTCTATTACTTTCAGGGCGGAGGCACAAGCCAGGGCATTTCCTCCAAAGGTTCCGCCTATTATGCCATTTCTTACTCCGTCTATTATAGTAACTCCTGCTGTAATAGCACTTAAGGGGACGCCTCCGGCTATGGATTTGGCGGTTGCCAGTATATCCGGTGCACAGCCAGCCTCCTCCCAGTAGTTTGCCACAAACATCTTACCGGAACGTGCAAAGCCGGTCTGAACTTCATCTGCTACCAGGAGAATTCCCTTCTCATCGCAGATCTTTCTTACAGCCTTTACCCACTCTATGGGAGCCGGTACGAAACCTCCTTCTCCCTGAACAGGTTCTACTACAATTGCAGCCACCAATTCGGCAGGCGCCCCTTCCTCAAATACCCTCTCCAGCTTCTCGATATAATACCGGATGGAATCCTCTTCACTATATCCTTCCGGGCCTCTGTACAGATTAGGAAACTCTGCACGGTATATGCCATCCGGAAAGGGACCAAAGCCGACAGAATATGCTTTTTTTGCTGTCATGGTGGAAGCAAGAAGAGTTCTTCCATGAAAAGCACCGGAAAATACAATAATATTCGGCCTGCCCGTATAGGATTTGGCAATCTTTACGGCATTCTCCAGGGCTTCTGCCCCTGAATTCGCAAACATGGTTTTTCTTTTATGTTCTTTTACAGGCACTATCTGGTTCATCTTTTCTGCCAGTTCTATATATCCTTCATGGGTTACAATATTCATCATGGCATGAAAATATTTCTCTGACTGGTCCTTTACAGCGGCAACAAGCTCCGGATGACTGTAGCCGATATTCAGCACACCGACACCTCCTACCCAGTCCATAAAAACATTGCCGTCTACATCCTCTATCATAGCTCCTTCTCCCCTGCTTATTACACAAGGGTATACTGACTTAATAGCACCGGGTATTGCTTCTTTTCTTCTCTCCAGAATTGCTGCGGCCTTTGGTCCCGGCAGCGGCGTCTTTATTTCAGGTAAAGCTTCTCTTAACATAACTTTCCTCCTATTCTATGCTCAAATTGCTTTCCGATAGATATCCTTAATTTCTTCCAGGCTAAATACCACCGGGTGATTGGCCATACTGGGAGCGGAAACTTTCCTGCAATTTTCCGCAAGCCAATCCACATCTTTTTCTTCAACTCCCATATCACCTAACGTTACCGTCAGGTTAAGTTTCTCCAGCAGTTGTCTGATGCGGTCCGTAAAATCCTTCTCGTCCTTCCCTCCAAGCAGAGTCGACAGTCTTGCAAATTTTTCTGTCCTTCCTCTTATAGAGGCTTCATAGAGGTGAGGTGCCAGAGCTGCAAGTCCTTTGCCATGCACAACATCTTTTAGACCGCTTACAGGGTGTTCCATTCCATGCAGAGCGGTAACTCCTGCCGTATTAATAACCATGCCTCCCAAGGTGCTGGCAAGGCATAAACTGTCCCAGCTATCCAAGTCCTCGCACTCCTCATAAAGTACCGGAAGACTGGACGCTGCAAGCCTTATTCCTTCAAGAGCCATCATATCTGTTAAGGGCTGGGCAATGGAAGAAATATAAGCATCCATGTTGTGACAAAGGGCATCAAAGCCCACACTGGCAAGCACTTCCTTTGGCATAGTCTTCATCAGCAGCGGATCTATAATAGAGCAGGCAGGCACAATGGCGCTGCAGCGCAGGGATTTCTTATCCAATGTTTCCGGATTCGTCATAACCGCAAATCCGTTTCCTTCGCTTCCGGTACCGCAGGTAGTAGGTACCGCAAGAACAGGAAGTGCTTTATTGCTTATCTTTCTTCCATAGATATATTCGTTGATATCCCCTCCGTTTACAGCCTGAAAGGCTATTCCCTTGCCGGCATCTATACTGCTGCCTCCGCCAAGGGCCACCACCATATCGCACCCATTCGTTACAGCCAGTTCTGCCCCTTCATAAACCGTCGTTGTTAAAGGATTGGGAGTTACTTTGTCAAAAACAGTGACAGAAATACCATTATTTTTTAGCAATTCCTCTGTCTTATCAAGGAGACCGGAACTTTTGGTACTTTTTCCGCCCGTAACAATTAGGGCGTGCTTTCCAAACTCTTTTGCTTTTTCTCCGATAATCTCAGACTTTCCCCGGCCAAATACCAGATTCACCGGCAGATAATATTGAAATTCCATTCATAAACTCCTTTCCCCTATATCCTCTTTATAAAAATATATTGATACAGGGTGTTGGTATTGTGAAAATTAAAAAACAATTTTTATTTTTTATTTTAAAGTGTGCCACGGCACACAAGAAGGGCAAACAGAGCACCTCAAGACATATATGAAGGGTATTGTAAGATGAAGCTTTTATACTTTAAGCTTCTATCTCACACTCCCCTCATATCATGGCTGATTTGCCAGCGATTCTGTTATTTTACATTTGTGGTTTTGCCATCATCTACGCCTACAAAATAATCTTCCGTAAGACCGTAATTCTTTAAAATAGTGAGTAAGGAGCCGTCTTCCTTCATAGCATTTAAGGCGGTGTTTACTTCCTTTAAGAAGTCTTCATCCTCGAAACGTACGGCTGCTCCGATTTGTCCGCTGGCCTCTGCTTCGTAAGGTGACAGAAGTTTTAGCTTAAGTGAACTATCCGATGAAAGGGTGTAACCGGCTACAATACCATCTGTTACTACCGCATCGACCTTGCCCATATTAACGGCTGTCATGAGAGTTGCCTGGTTGTCGAAAGCATCCAGTTTACCGATTTTACCGTCATCCAGCCATTTTTGGGCGGTTTCATAGAAGGTCGTTCCCGGCTGTGCACCTATGTCTTTGCCTTTCAGGTCCTCTTTACTGGCAATGGCAGAATCAGAGGGAATTACCACAGCCTCCCCTTCCTGATACCATTTATCCGTAAATGCCGCAACCTGGAGTCTCTCATCTTTTACATACATGGCATCCACTACCATATCAATATTATTATTATTCAGCTCTACCAGAAGATTTGCAAAATCTACTACTTTCATTTTAATATCCGGTATACCAAGCCTTTTACATATTTCCCGCAGAATCTCAATGTCAATTCCTTTTAATTCACCGGTACTTACATCCGTGTAGGAAAAGGGAGCATCATTGGAGGAACCGATAGTGATGTATCCTGCTTCCTTTATTTTTTGCAGAAGCTTGGATTCTGCAGATTCACCCGTATCGGCAGCCTTTGTTACTTCTCCTGTTTCTGTAGTGGGTGTGGCTTCTCCGGTGGCAGCCGCCTGTTTACCGTTATCATTTGTTTTAGTGCCGCAGCCTGTTATTAAGACCAGGGCCATTACAAGAATCAGAATTCCTGCCATGCTTTTCCTTAGATTCATCTTTTTCATAAATTTCCTTCCTTCCTGCTAATTAAGCATCATCCTGCTTTGTTGTCATGCTATTTATTCAAGCAATACCGGTATTTCCGGTGTGCCGAAAGACTTTTTTAGCGCACTTGTTTTAACCTTCGCTCCACGATTCTGCTCAATTGGGAAAGCGGTAAGCTTAAGACCAGATAAACAAGGGCAAGTATCGTGTACGCCTCCACTGTTAAGAAAGTCTGGGAGGCATAGGTCTTTGTCCGTAGCAGCAATTCCTGAACCGTAATCATAGCAAGCAGTGAAGTATCTTTGATTAACATAACCAGATAATTTCCGAATACCGGCACGGAGTTCCTTAGTGCCGGGGGTATAATAAAGTGAAATAACACCTGATTTTCGCTGAACCCCAGTGCAAGCCCGGCTTCTCTCTGTCCGGAATCAATGGCCAGAATAGCGGACCGGATAACTTCCGACATATAGCACCCATAATTTATGGCAAAACCTATGATACCGCAGGTCGCTGCTTCAAGCTGTATCTTAGTGTCCATGCCGAATATGGCAAGAAAACCGTTTAACAAGGTTGGCACTACATAATAGATGTAGAAAAACTGTACCAATAAAGGTGTTCCTCTTACAATTTCAATAATAATGGCAAGAAATCTTACAAGGACTTTGTTCTTGGAAAGTCTTCCGATTGCTACTAACAGTGCCACTATCAATGCACAGATAAATCCAGCCAGTGTAATATATACTACTATTCCGATACCTCCTAGCAGATTAGGTCCCAAGGTATCGAATGCCTTTTTAAAATGTAATTCCACTTTGTTTCACCTCCAGTTACAGCACTCTCGCTAAGAATGACTTGGTTCTCTCGTTTTTGGGCTGTGTAAAGATATCAGCCGGTGCCCCTTCTTCTATCACATAGCCTCCGTCCATGAAGATAACTCTATCTGCCACATCTTTTGCAAAACCCATTTCATGAGTTACCACAATCATTGTCATGCCCTCTTTTGCCAGCTTCTTCATAACTTCCAGTACATCCCCTACAAGTTCCGGGTCCAGCGCAGAGGTAGGCTCATCAAACAATAACATCTCCGGCTCCATAGCAAGAGCCCTGGCAATGGCTACCCTTTGCTGCTGCCCTCCTGACAGGGCAAGAGGATAAGTGTTTGCTTTACTTTCCAGCCCTACCTTTTGAAGGAGTTCCTCTGCTTTCTCTTTCGCCTCTTTTGAAGGTATCTTATTTAACTTTACTGGTGCATACATAACATTCTCCAGGGCTGTTTTCAAGGGAAAAAGGTTAAATCTTTGAAATACCATTCCCACATGCTTTCGGTAGCCGGTCACCTTCTTGCCTAACCTGGTAATATCTTCTCCCATGTATAAAATCTCACCTCCCGTAGGCTGTTCCAGCAGATTGACACATCTTAAAAGTGTACTTTTCCCGGAACCGGAAGGACCTATGATAACCACCACTTCACCTTTCTTTACCGTGATATTTACATCCCGTAAAACTTCCAAATCATCAAAACATTTGGAGAGTTTTTTTATTTCAAGCATTTCCATATGCTCACCCTCTTTCCTATTACTGTTATCAACGTTTTCGCTGAAGACCTTGAAACAAAAAGGGCAAGAGCGCTTAAATAGTTAAGCTCCCTTGCCCTGGTATTTCTTTATTATTTTATCCATAGATTATTGTGTCTATAGCTCTTATGTAACAATACAAACTTAATTTTCACTTATTTTGAAGCAGGGGTCCGAATTTCTTCTCAATAATATCAGCTAATACTTCACAGGTACCTTCTACTCCTAAAAGACTGGAATCTAACATTACATGTTTATAATCCTTATCTGACATAGAATAGCCGCAGTAATGCCTGTGGTAAGATTCCCTTGCCTTATCCACGGAGGATATCATTTTCTTTGCTTCGTCCGGCCTCATATCAAGCCTTTCAACACAATTGGCCATCCTTGCTTCATAAGGCGCATATATAAATACATTAATAATATTTTTGTGATCTTTTAAGATATAGTCGGCACACCTTCCTACAATAATACAGGACTCCCTTTCCGCAAGGTCCGCAATAATCTTCCTTTGAACTGCAAAGATAGAATCCTGAATAGAAGTCGTTCCCATTCCCAGAGGATAGTTCATATTAAAAAAAGCTGACTTGGCACTCTCTTCTACATCACTGATGGTAGAAACGGGAAGATTTAAGTTCTTTGCTGCCATCTCTACAATATCTCTGTCATAGTATTCGATTCCAAGTCTTTCACTTACCAGCCTTGCAATAGGCCTGCCAAGACTTCCGAATTGCCTTGCGATTGTTACAACAAATTTCTCACTCACACCAAACACCTCTTTCCTGATAAGTTCTCTTTTGTTTGGTTTATTATATTCCAGCGGAGCCGGTGCTACAATATTCGTTTATTCCAAATTTTTATGGAGTTATTGTACTTTGCATACAAAGTGTGCTATACTAATCCATCATCGGAAGGAGGAAAGACTATGGGTACACAAGTTACCGATCTCTATGACTGTGCAAAAGGAAAATACAGCCTGATACTTCATGGCGGTGAAAACGGACTGACCAATTCTGTTTCCTGGGTATATCTGGCTGAAGACTTTCAAAATATGCCCTTTTTAAAAGGTGGGGAATTCATAATAACAACCGGACTCTTTACCCAAAGCGGTGTATCACTTTACGATTTTATCTGCGCATTGGTGACCCACAATTGCAGCGGCATCCTGCTGAACATCGGAAAATACCTGGACCAAAATGATATCACCTCAGAAATCATTGAGTTTTGTAACATTAATAAGTTCCCTCTCTTTACCATGCCCTGGAAGATACATCTGGTTGACATCATGCAGGATTACTGCCGTATCCTGCTATATAATACCCAGAGTACCGACCACTTAAATGCCGCTTTCCAGGGAGCTCTCTATCAGTCTCCGGTACATGAAAATATTCTTTTAACCCTTAATCAGTATGGTTTCCCCACTACAGCAGATTATAGAATTATTGTTATTCAGAATCTTAAGAATACTACCCGAATCACTTTCTCTCTGAATCGTCTGAAACTAAAATACCACCTTTTTGAACATGAAAATCTCCAGGTACTGGTATATATGGCATCCGGTCTTCAGACCACGCTGAATGATATCCTGGATATTCTTTTATTTTGTGACAGTATCAAGCTTGGCATCAGCAACATCGTCCATTCCCTGACAGACCTTTCTCTTTGCTACAAACGTGCCCGCTTCTGCCTGGCAGCCGCAATATTTTGGAACAATACCTCCTCTAATTTTGAGGATTTAGGTTTCTTTCAGGTACTGTTTAGTACCTCAGACCTTGGGCTTTTGCAGGATATTTATAAGAAAAAACTTGGGGTCTTAGAAGAATTTGATGCCACTCACGATTCCGATTATATGAATACCCTTCGGTACTTTCTGCTGTCGGACTGTAATTTAATAAATACTGCCGAAATCACACATACCCATAGAAATACGGTAATTTACCGTATAAAGAAGATTAAAGAACTTCTAAATACAGAACTTGATAATTCTAAAATCAAATTCGATTTATTAATGGCTTTTTATATCAAAGAATATTTCTCTATATAATACTTACTGCTGCAATATCACT
>JAEXGM010000207.1 GCA_023450835.1 Bacillota bacterium
ATCTCAATCTAAAAAACCCCACAAAACAGGGCTATTTCAAACGTATTATAACTCAGAATAAACCACTTACAAAATTCAGGTTCTAGTCCGCTTAACGTGGGTAGGGGTTCAAGTCCCCTCAACTGCATAAAGTAAAAGAAAGGGTTTTGGAAAGTTAGTAGATTCCGAAACCCTTGTTTTTTATTTTTGGAATGAATCATATAAAATATCTTAAAATTATACCTCATCTAGATTAATCGTTTGCCAGTCAAAACCATAATCAATAGGATTAAGTGAATAAGATTTTATTGGCCTATTACTTGTATATGATTTTATGACTTTATTCTCAAACGAGTAACTAATAAATTCATCTGTACAAATATCAAGGAATATATCCTTTTTACCTGCTAATCTATTTTGATAAAAATATAGTTTTATAATTTTATGTCCCTTTATATAGTTTTCAATGAACTCTATGATATCATTTTCACTAAATGTATTATTTTTGTTAACTGCTACAACATTCTTTAGAAATTGATTTTTAATTTTTCTTGTACTAATTGAATTCAAAATAGCTTGAAATTCGCCCGCAACATAATTTTTAAATAATATATTTATTAAGACACCTATGAATCCTGTAAACATAATGACTTGCAGAACCAAAAGACTGAATGGAAAAATCATTTTAACCGATTCCGATAGAATACCAAATTGTGATGAGATACCAATTACTGTTGAAATACCAAATGTTGAGCCTAATATGCTAAAGTCTTTTTTAGAGGGCTTAAATAATTTAATTTGACCTTCCACTTCTTTCTTAACTCTTAATGTTTCTAAACACGTCATATTCTCTTGCAATTTTATCAATTGTTTTTTATAAGCGTCATTTGACTCTATCAGCTTCTTATTTTTCTCTTCCAATTCTATATTTGCGAGTAAAGTATCAATAGGTCTTTCTGTAACAATTTCACCTCTTAAGACTAAATCTTTTGTTTTAGATTCTATTTCTTTCTTATACTCAGTGATCAGATTACTTGCTTCTGTAAATCTTTTAGTGTATTCTCCTTCATCGCCAACATGACTGTCCGGATGGACTAATTTTCTATACTTAACTAGGTAACTTAGTAATTCCTCATCACTAACATTTTCGCCATATTTATTATTTAAAAATTCTAGCACTTTTTGCTTAACCATAATCTCCTCTTTATTCTTTTATATTTATTTTATATTTATATATTTATTTTGTCAATAAAACACATTTTATAATAGGTATGTTTATAATGTGCAAATGAAAATACCCACTTATGCTGAGAAAACTTGTTGATAATGAGTGAGTTCTTAGATGTGCTATCGCCTCAGGTGGCATGTAACTGATTTTTATCTATAAGTCAAATGACCAAAATTTCATAATACCGGCAGAGCTAATGAAATCCAGGGGTACATTGTAACTCCTTGACTTTGTTCTCCCTTTTAAAAGTTTGTCCATAGAGGATACATATTGGTAATCGATGAATTCGATGCGGCTATTCACCTTTAATCAGTAAAACGAATTATACCTATAATGTTTTTTTCCATATTATGTAAATTTATGCTGCAAATTTATTTTTTTTCAGTTATAATAAAAATGTTAACCATCAACTATATTCATCGTAAGGAGGATAAATTTTATGAATAATTGTTCACATAATGGCGAAGATATAAATTTATCAGATTTTGATTGGTTTTTACCTAGCCCCAAAGAAGCTGTATATTCTATTACTATACCTAATGATACTTGCTTTAATCTAAATCAAAGATTAATCTCCCAAATCTCTAAAAAGATAATAATTGGAATTTATAAATCGGACCCAAATACTTTATGCATTAAAATCGAACCCGACAAAGGCTTTAGTATTCCCAAAAGTGGAACTATTAAGGATAAGGCTTTAATCAATGCTATTAAATCACGTGGTATTCAGCTACCAGCTCACTATTCAGTTAAATCCAAAGGCGAATACTGGATTGCGTCTTTAGATCCTCCGACTATTCCCCCAATCCTCCAAAAAAAATCCCAAGCAAGCCTAGGTCAAAAGGTCTTAATGCTTTGATAGCACCAGGAGGACATGTATAATGCCAAAACTTACAGAGGAAGATATATATATATCCATTATATTCCATTACTTTTACAAGAATGTAAAAATTCATATAGAGGCTTAGAATGGGAAGATCGAATTGCCGAAGCCGGAATTGCTTTTATTTATGCCGTCCGCACATACAGGACAAGTTACGGACCCTTTCCTGAGTACATGATTTCACAACTTAGAAGGATTTTAAAGCAAAAAAATAGTGAAGCATGGTTTGTAAAAAAATGCGATTCTCTACTATCATTGGACGCTCCCTTGCATGAGGGTGATAATGACTTTTCACTTATATCATGTATTTCTTCCTCTTTAACAGATGAGTCTACTATAGATGTAAAGTGCTTTATAAACAGCCTGTCTTCAACGGAAAAAAACATTATAAAGCTACTTATTGATGAATATGATATTTCTACTATTGCTGATATTTTAAATCAATCTTTATTTCAAATCCAATCGGCATTAAATTGTATAAAAAATAAGCATGTTATTTATTTTAGAGATAGAGACCTTATAAACTGCATTGTGGAATGTAACGCCGATAAAAACGTATAGGAATATTCCAAAATAGAAGAATCCAAATCTCAAAAATTCCACAAAATAAAAAACTTTTTCAATATAATCTGTAATATCCTCCCTCACAAAATACAGGTTTTAGTCTGCTTAACATGGTTAGTGATTCAAGTCCTCTCAACTGCATTGAAGAACAAGGGTTATGAAGTTTATCAAAACTTAACAACCCTTGTTTTTATTTCTTAATACAATTGTCTAACAGCCAGAATAAAGATTATCACCAAAGAATGCATCGAATATAATATTAACGCTCTATGATTAAAAAACACCAATCCTGCATATATAGGTAATAATCCTACTACTCCCTGAGGTAAATATGACTGTTTATACAGTTCAGCCTGGTGATACAATTTATACAATAGCTGAAAAATTTAATATTCCATATACGAGATTGGTACAACAAAACTTAATTCGACCAAATTATGATTTAGTAGTTGGACAAAATCTTGTAATAACTTATCCCGAACA
>JAEXGM010000270.1 GCA_023450835.1 Bacillota bacterium
GGAACTTATTTGTTACGGGCAATGCGGATACCTGACTGAAGTTTCTTGGCAATCAGAACGAAAACAAGCACGGCAACGGAAATCAGGGCGGTAAATCCGCCTGGAGCCACATTCAGATAATAGGAGATAAATAAGCCCAGCATGATGTCTATTACACTGAAAATAATGGAAAATATCAATGTGTGTTTAAATCCCTTACCAAGCTGCAAGGCTGTTGCCACGGGAAGGGCAATCATGGAACTGAGCACAAGAACCCCTACAATTCGTATAGATACGGATATAGCGGCAGCTACAAGGATAGAAAAAACATAATTTATCAGCCTTACTTTTACTCCGGCTATTTTGGCGGCCTCTTCATCATAGGAGATATAAATCATCTGGTGGTATAAAAGAATAAGCGTCAATACGGAAATTGCACTGAGAATTAAAACCATCAGCATATCGAACCGGGTCACGGTCAGAATACTGCCGAACATAAAGGAATCCGCATTTGCGTGGAGTTTCCCGGAACTTATGAGAGTGATGGCGGTACCTACGCTTAAGGAAAGTACGATGGTCAGAATCAAATCCGTGTACTTTTTAAAATAACTTCGGAGGAATTCTATCAGTGCGCCGCAAACAGAGGTAAAAAGAAAAGCACCAAGTATTGGGTTCTGATTAGACATCAGCCCAATGGTTATACCGGCCAGGGAGGCATGGGACAGAGTGTCTCCTATCATGGAATAGCGGCGGAGCACCAAAAAGATGCCGATACATGGGCACAGTATCGAAATAAAGATAGAAACGAAAATTGCATTTTGCATAAAGGTGTAACTAAGCATAGTTATCTTCCTCCTTCCTTCTGAGTTTCAAAAATTCATCCGCATATTGCAGGGGAGTGCAAAGATGCCCCTGACCGCCGACTAGATGATAGATTAAGGTCGAATTTGAAATGGCGGCATCCAGATTGTGTTCAACGGAAATGATAGTAATACCATTTTCTCTGTTTATTTTCTTTAAAAATCCATAGATCTCCGTTTGACTTTTTACGTCTACTCCTGTGGAGGGTTCATCCAGAATCAATAAATCCGGGTTGCCCATCAGGGCTCTTGCAATGAGTATTTTCTGGCTTTGTCCGCCGGAGAGATTACCCATAAGGGTACCTTTATAATCGGACATGCCAACTTGCTCCAGTTTTTCTTCCAGTATATTTTTATCCTTAAGCTTTAGCAGTCTTCGGTAAGAATTCAGTACCTCATAGACGGTGATGGGAAAATTGGAGTTAGAGAAATCGTTTTTCTGCGGAACATATCCGATTCTGATTGCCTGTGATGTGATACTTCCCTTGGTGGGCTTTATGAATTTCAGGAATAATCTCATGAGTGTACTTTTTCCACTGCCGTTATCACCTACTACCGAAACATACTCGCCTGCACGTATTTCCAGGTCAATACCGTTAAGTACATAGGGAGGTGACCCTGTATAGGAAAAAAATAAATTCTCTGCTTTAATCATTTTAATATCCTTTCTGCTATAAAATATAAATGCAAATGCAAAGCATTAGCACTTGACAATCATTTCTTTAACAGCTATTATATTAATGCAAGTGAAATGCATTTGCAAGTACAAATTTGAGTATGCATGTGAATTATTAGAAAACATAATTTACACATCTACCCATGAGAGCTGGATATTCAGGAAAGGAGTTAAAATGTTAAAGAAGTGTGCTACGATGTTGTTATGCCTGATTATTGCCGTCAGCCTGTCAGCCTGCGGCAGTAATAAGAATCAGGGGAACAAAACAAATGAAAACAGCGTACCGGTAAAAGGGACTAATGAGGTAAGTGAGCCGGCCGGCAGCGGGGAGAAAGCAACGGAGCCGGAAGTGGGAAAAGTCAAAGTGTCTGTTACCTTTAACGCAATGAAGGAATTTGTTGCGGCAGTCGGCAAGGATAAAGTTGAAATTGCAACGATAATACCGGATGGTACAGAACCTCATGATTTTGAGCCCAAAGCGCAGGATCTTGCAGGGCTTAGTACAGCAAAGATTTTCGTTTACAGTGGATTAGGGATGGAAAAATGGGCAGAAGAGGCGGTCAAAGCCGCTGATAATACAGATCTTATAACAGTGGAAGCCTCCAAGGGAGCAGACGCAATTAAGAATACGGATGCGGGGGAAATTGAAGAACACGGGCAGTATGATCCGCATATTTGGCTTAGCTTAAAGGGTGCCGAGCTGGAAGTAACAAATATCAAAGATGCTCTTGTTCAGGCAGACCCCTCCAATAAAGACTATTATGAAACCAATTATAAAGATTTCGTTTCACAATTAGAGAGTCTTTATAACGAATATAACGAGAAGTTCCAGTCCGTAGCGAAAAAGAGTTTTGTAACCGGACATGCGGCATTCGGATATCTTTGCAGAGATTTTGGGTTGGAACAAAACAGTGTGGAAGATACTTTTGCAGAAGGTGAACCCAGTGCACAGCAATTGGCTGAACTCGTAAAATACTGCAAAGAAAATAAAGTAACCACTATTTTTGCGGAAGAAATGGCAAGCCCGGATGTTTCCAATACATTAGCCAATGAGGTAGGTGCCAAAGTAGAAACCATCTATACCATTGAAAGTAATGAGGATAATCTGACATATCTGGAACGTGTTACGGATAATCTGGTTGAAATATATGATAGCTTAAAGTAAAGGACTGCATTGTATGGATTTGTGTCTGTGTTGTTGACACAAATCCATTTTTTATGCCCAAAATTAAATAACAAAGGCTCTCCAGCAAATTTCAATGACTTCTTCAAATTCTTTGTCATCCAGGGGGTATTTTCCAAGTAATGCGCCTTGAACGGCAGATATCAGCATTCCGTTTATCATCTGAACACACATCATCGGATTGACCTTCCGAATCAGCCCCTGTTCCGTTCCGCGCTGTATTAGAAGTATAGACTCTGTCACCGCAGGGATTTTACGGTTTCTGATTTCTTCGGAGATAAATGGAGAATGAGAATAGTTATCCAAAAACCAATATTCTTTTTGAAAATTATGCACGAAAAATGCCATGTTGGTCAGCAGCTGCCTGAAACAGGCGAATACACTTTCAAACCGGTCATAATCCTTTAACATGACATCACTAAAAAGGTCTATGGTTCTGATATATATAGCACCTACTAACTCCTCTTTGTTTTTGAAATAGTTATAAACTGTGCCGGAGCCAACATTGGCACGGTTAAATATCTTGGATAGGAAAAGGTACAGCTTTGATAGATGTCAGGCTGTACCTTTTTGTAGATATTGACATTATAAACTTCAAATGTAATAATGAATTATTACACTCCCGGGAGGATTTCCGGGTAATGTAAAGAAAAATAGTTTGTTTGAGCTTTTATTATAAGTCAGTATAAGTCTTGAAATGGAATGAGTATAGGTACAACGGATAGAATCTAATATGCAAAGGAGATGAAAGACTATGAATCCAATCATTGAAGTTAAAAACTTTACCAAGAAATACGGGGATTTCACCGCTGTAAATGATATATCCTTTAGTGTGGAAGAAGGAACAGTTTTTGCCTTTCTGGGGCCGAACGGTGCCGGAAAGAGCACGACAATCAATACTTTATGTACGATATTTGAAAAATCCCAGGGGACTCTCCTCATTGACGGAAAAGATGTTTCAAGTCAAAAGGACGAAGTAAGAGCGGCAATCGGAGTTGTATTCCAGGATTCAACCCTGGATGCCAAAATGACCATTGAAGAGAACCTTAAGATGCATTGCGTTTTTTACAACATACCTAAAAAAGAGGTGGAAGAACGGATTCAATTCGTTTTAAAATTAGTGGATTTGCTGGGAGAAAGAAAAAAGCTTGTGGGGGCTTTATCCGGCGGAATGAAGCGGCGTGTGGAAATCGCCCGCGGATTAATTCATTATCCCAAGGTTTTATTTCTAGATGAGCCTACGACCGGGCTTGACCCCCAGACAAGGGCACACATATGGGAATACATCATAAAGCTTCAGAAAGAGAGAAATATCACAATATTTCTGACGACACATTACATGGAAGAAGCGGAAATCTGCAATAAAATAGCAATAATAGATGGCGGTGTCATTGTAGCCCACGATACCCCTTATGCGCTGAAAAAGATGTACACAAGGGACAAGGCGTACATTACCACTAAGAATGAAGCAGAACTTGAAGAGCTATTGACACAATATGAGCTGGGACATGAAAAAAGGGACGGCTACTATAAAGTAGAGGCTGAAAATCTCGACGGACTTTTACAGGTACTCAGCCTTCATAAAGAAAACATTACAAATATTGAGATTAAAAAAGGTACCTTCAACGATGTATTTCTCGAAATAACCGGGAAAAAGATCCGAGAGGAATAATGTGACGAAAGGAGCTAGGTTGAAAAAACAAAAGACAGTTTTTTCAACTACGGATTCAGGAATATCAAATCGAGGATTTGATATTCACGAAAGGAGCTAATATGAATACAGTAATTGCCTTATGGATAAGAGGTTTAAAGGCTTTTATCAGAAATAAAACAGGTCTTATTTTTTCTTTGATTTTTCCGTTTTTCTTTGTTTATGTATTTGGAGCTATTTTTAAAAATGACTTTATAGAAAACCCAATCGCTTATATGCTGTCCGGTGTTATTATAACCACGGTATTTGAAAGCTCGCTGAATTTGGCTTCTTCAACGGTGGATGATATGGTAAGCGGATTTATGAAAGAGGTTTTGGTATCACCGGCCAAGAGAATAGCAGTTGCACTGGGACAAATATTATCGGCTGCGACGGTTTCCACTGTTGAAGGAATATTGATTCTGGTGATTGGATTATTTATCGGTATCCGCTTTACAGATTGGACCACACCGTTATATGTCCTGATATCCATGATGAGTATTGGTATTGTTTTCTCCGGTGTCGGCTTATTCATGGCGACCAAAGTTCGAAACGGGCAGACCTTTCAGATAGTGAAAACCGCGGTAACCATGCCTTTAACTTTTCTTTCAGGAGCGTATATTCCCTTGTCCATGCTGCCGGGAACACTTAGGTTTGTGGCTTATATTAACCCAATGACTTATGCTACCGCATTTTTCCGTATGGTCGTACTGGAAAAGACGAACCAGCCAACGGCCGACTTGATAAAAGAGGAGCTGGCAATTAAGATTAATGGGTTTATTATTACTCCCTTTATGTCCTTTGGTATTATCTTAGCCATCGGCGTAGTATTTTTGTTACTGTCAACGATTTCCTTCGTAAGAACGGATTTTTCCCGCCTGAACAGAAGTGCCACAGATGGCAATGCATTGTGGGGCTAAGTAAAAATGGAATATTGATATTAAACTGTATAATTAAAAAGAGCAATATGGTTTCTGTGGAAAGAAGCCATATTGCTCTTTTAAGCATTTAGGACAAAATATTATCTTTTACTGCAGATGTTTATTCTTCATAAGCCTTAATATATACAAAGTTATCGTTATTCCTGCCCATTTTATAATCCTTATTCAACACGGAATTTAAAAAGGCAGAACCGCTGGATTCTATAGGCACAAGGTCAATGGCCAGTTCTTGTTCCACAGTATCTCCGGTAATATCGTCCAGGAATACATTTTCTCCGGTTCTTAGCATACTGGACGGAATTAACAGGCTGTCTCCTAAATCATATCCCTGCTCTTTTCGCTCTTTCAACTGCTTTATAAGGTCCTGCCCGGTAATCAGACCGGCTACGGTGATTGTTTCGCCAAAGAAATCATTTCTAATGCACACTACATTAATCTTTACATTTGGGAAAGCCTGCATTACTTTCTCTGAAAAAGAGACAAGCGTCTTATAGACAAGTTTTCCGGTAGCTATGGTAATATTCCTGCTGATAGATTGTTTCAGACTTTGATACTTATCGGATTTTATCATAGCATTAAAAGCCTCATCGAATTCAGTTATAAAGAGTCTCATCATGCCCACGCCGTTTTCCAGCTGAATATAACCGTCATAGCGTTCTTCTTCCGGAAAATCACGTTCGGCGGTAATATAAAATTCGTCGCTGGCATGTATAAAATGAAGCCCGAATTCATCATAAAAGGTCGGCTGATACCTTTCAATGAGGTCTATTACATCACCAGCTTCTTCTTTGGTAAATAGTTCGAGAGGGTGCAGATTATCCCGGTATTTGGTGATTCCCGCCGGAACGATGGATACGCTTCTCATAAAGGGCAGATACTTAGACAGGTCTTTTATCGATCTTTCAAGCTCCACACCGTCATTGACATTTTTGCATAGAACAATCTGACCGTTCATTTCTATGCGGCCTTCATACAATTTATCAAGGTTCTCAAGGGCTTGTCCCGCAAAACGGTTATGAAGCATTTTACAGCGAAGCTCCGGGTTGGTAGTCTGTACGGAGATATTGATGGGTGCAAGATTAAAGCGTATTATTCGGTTGATATCTTTCTCAGTCATGTTGGTCAGCGTAATATAATTACCCTGAAGAAATGACAACCTCGAGTCATCATCCTTGAAATAAAGGGTATCACGCATGCCTTTTGGCATCTGGTCAATAAAGCAGAATATGCATTTATTATGGCAGGAGCGGTAATCACTCATAAGGCTGTTCTCAAAGTCAATACCCAAATCGTCATCATAATCCTTATCTATTTCAAGAATCCATTCCTCACCATTGCCTTTTCTGATAAGAATCTCGATATATTCATCCTTGATAAGGTACTGGTAATCAAAAACATCATCTATTTCTTCATCATTGATAGCAATAAGATAGTCACCGGGTTCAATACCCATCTCTTCACCAATGGAATCGGGGGCTACTGTTTTTATCAGGTGGCCCTTTGGTTTCTTATTCATTATAACCTCTTTTCTAAATATCCATCTTTGATTGCATAACCATTATACACATATAGCGTGAGATTGTAAATGGCAGTGTTGGGGGACGGACGATGGCAGTGGATTCCGTTCAGGCATTTTCTTGTTCGGAGTTTCGAATTCCACTAAAATGCCAGCAGTTATTCCTGGCAGGTTAAATTGCGCCAAACTCGCTTTTTCCTCTTTTGGCTATGTAAGGCTGTGCGCTCAGACATGGCGTAATTTATCCTAGGAATAACTGCTGCCATTTAAGTGTCATACGAAACCCCTCAATAGAAAATGCCTGAACGGAATCCGCTGCCATCTGTGTACGGCCATACAATTTCTATTTGACAATTTAGGGCTGACTATAGCGCACTATAGCGCAGCAAAGGCAAAAGACAATATTGAATACAAGCAGATGACAGGACGGTATATTCCGGAGGTTGGTCTCGAAAGGTTCCTTATGACACTTAAGCTGCCGAAAACATAACTAGGAAAAGCAGTGCCATTGTTTGAGCGCAGAGAACTTACGCAGCCATATTTATCGCAGCGAGTTTGGCGCTGGTTTGACTGCCAGTTATGTTTTCGGCAGTTTTAGTGGAATAAGGGTTCTTGAGGAACCAACCTCCGGAATATACCGTCCTGTCATCGTCCGTTCGAATCTTCCTGTATTTGTTCCAGCTATAGGAAGTTTTATATATTGCATATCTTCCTCATAATAGTTATGATAGTATAGTAATAACCGATTTTCGAATTATATACGTATTCGTGAGAGTTCTGGCAGAAAAATTCGGATGGTTTCCACTGGTTGATGTATTTATAATCAGGAATAAGCTTAAAAGGAGACAAAGAGATGACATTGCAGCAGTTAAAATATGTGGTTACCGTTGCAGATAAGGGGACGATAAGTGAGGCTGCGAAAGAATTATTCATTTCTCAGCCAAGCCTTACAAATGCAATCAAAGAACTTGAACATGAAATGCAGATTACCATTTTCAACAGGACTAATAAAGGAATCGTAGTGTCCAATGCAGGAGATGAATTTCTCGCCTATGCCAGACAGGTACTTGAACAAGCCAACCTTTTGGAGGAAAGATATCTGAATGTGAAGAAGCAAAGTGCGAGGTTTTCTGTTTCGGCACAGCATTATTCCTTTGCGGTAAATGCATTTGTGGATGTGATTCGTGAATTTGGAGGAAATCAATATGACTTTACTCTCAGGGAGACCCAGACAAATGAGATTATTGAGGATGTAAGCAGATTAAAAAGTGAGATAGGAATCCTTTATACTTCATCAAAAAATGAAGAAGTGATTCAGAAACTTATCAGGCAGAGCAGTCTGGAGTTTGACGAGCTCTTTGTTGCAAGACCTCATGTGTTCATCAGCTCAAAACATCCTCTTGCAGATAGAGAGAAGATTATGCTGGAAGAACTGGACGAGTATCCTTATCTCTCTTTTGAGCAGGGAGATTATAATTCCTTTTATTTCTCAGAGGAGATTCTCAGTACGATTGACCGCAACAAGAATATTAAGGTCAGGGACAGGGCGACCCTTTTTAATCTTGCTGTAGGGCTGAACGGATATACGGTCAGTACGGGAGTAATCAGCAAAGAACTCAACGGAGAGAATATTATCGCAAGACCACTTATGGTGGAAGAATATATGCGGGTAGGAACCATAAAGCAAAGAAATATGCCTTTGAGCCGTTATGGAAGAGCATATATTGAGGCATTGAAAAAGCATGTGTCCGAATATACTCTAAAGTAATCCTTACATATTACAGAATATTTTATAGATATAGAAGTACAATATGTGTTTGATATAGGTTAAAACTATATCAAACACATATTTTTTTGTATTTTTCAATATTATAAAAATACTCTATACTACATTCTAAATAAATCATCTGGAAAGTGATAGGGAGGTTGAGTGTGAAAAGTGCGGTAATTGGATTTCCGAGGGTAGGAAAGCTAAGAGAATTAAAGTTTGCATCCGAACAGTTCTTTCGTGGGGAGATAACAGCAGAAAGCCTGGAGGAAACGGCAAAGAAATTGAGAACAGAACATTGGAAGCTGCAGCAGAATGCAGGAATTGATTACATATCTTCTAACGATTTTTCTTATTATGATGGCATGCTCGATACCTCTGTTTTACTGGGAGTGGTACCGGGAGAATATAAAAAGTTAGGTCTTGATGACCATAGCACATATTTTGCTATGGCCAGAGGATATCAGGGAAAGGCAGGGGATGTAAAAGCATTTCCAATGAAAAAATGGTTCAATACCAATTATCATTACCTGGTGCCCGAACTTAACAGCCATACGGAGATAACGCTGTCCGGCAGCAAACCCTTTGATGAATATGAAGAAGCGAAGGCCTTAGGAATTGAAACAAAGCCGGTTATTATCGGTGCATTTACCTTCTTAAAGCTTGCAAAGTACAGTGGCGGCAGAAAAGCATTTGATTTTACGGAACAATTAGTCAAGGCATACACCGGTATTCTTGATAGATTGAATGAACATGGAACAAAGTGGGTTCAGTTTGACGAACCGGCCTTGGTAACAGATTTATCCTCGGAAGAGATAAAGTTGTTCACTGCATTGTATAGAGCAATCCTTAGTAAAAAAAACAATACAAAAGTGCTGCTTCAGACTTACTTTGGAGATGTAAGAGATTGTTTTAAGGATATTATAGCTTTGGAATTTGACGGTGTCGGATTGGATTTTGTGGAGGGAAAGAAGAATCTGGAATTATTGAAAGCAGAAGGTTTTCCTAAGGATAAAATCTTATTTGCCGGACTTATCAACGGCAAGAATATTTGGAAATGTGATTATAAGAAAACCCTTTATTTGTTTTCCGATATTAAAAGGTATGCAGAAAATGTGGTTATTTCTACCTCCTGTTCTCTGCTGCATGTGCCATATACTCTTGAAAATGAGGCAAAGCTTTCAGATGAAGTAAAGCAGCATTTTGCCTTTGCAAAAGAAAAACTGGCAGAGCTTCAGGAAATTTCTATTATTGCAGAAAGCAGTAATTTTGAAGCTTTTATCGAATATAAGAACAATAGGAAAGTTTTTGAGTCCGATAAGTTATATGAGGATAAACAAATCCAGGATAAAGTAGCAGCACTTTCGGAGGAGGATTTTATCAGAAGACCTGAAAGAGGGGAACGGGAGCGGATTCAGAAGGAGGAATTTCAATTTCCGCTGCTTCCGACCACCACAATAGGTTCCTTTCCGCAGACCCAGGAAGTAAAGAAGAACAGGAACAGTTTCCGAAGCGGTGAGATTGACAGGGAAACCTACGACAGACAGGTATTTGCGTTTATAGAAGAATGCATCAGAGTACAGGAAGAATTAGGGCTGGATGTACTGGTGCATGGGGAATATGAACGTGGTGACATGGTGGAGTTCTTTGGAGAAAATCTTGAGGGGTATGTATTTACCGAAAAAGCCTGGGTACAGTCCTATGGCACAAGATGTGTAAAACCGCCGATTATCTTTGGAGATGTTAAGCGCACGAAGCCAATTACGGTTAAGTATTCTGAATATGCGCAGAGCCTTACTAAAAAACCGGTAAAGGGAATGCTTACCGGACCGGTCACCATATTAAACTGGTCTTTTCCAAGGGAAGATATTAGTCTTCAGGAAATGGCATATCAGTTAGGAATTGCTATACGTGATGAGGTGTGTGATCTGGAAAAGGCAGGAATAAAGATCATACAGATTGATGAAGCAGCTCTTAAAGAGAAACTTCCCATCAGGAGGGAGGAGTGGTACAGCGAATATCTGGACTGGGCTATAGCAGCTTTTCGGCTTTGCCACAGCAAAGTAAAAGCAGAGACACAAATCCATACACATATGTGCTACAGTGAATTTGAAGAGATTGTAAAGGATATTGATAACATGGATGCAGATGTTATTTCCTTTGAAGCTTCCCGTTCGAAGCTTACGCTCATTGATGCTCTGGAGGCAAGTGATTTTGAAACAGAGGTCGGGCCGGGAGTATATGATATCCATTCTCCCAGAATTCCGGCAGTTGAAGAAATTACACTGACACTGCAGAAGATATTGAAAAGAATTGATCAGCATAAATTATGGGTAAACCCGGATTGCGGATTAAAAACAAGAGGCATTCCTGAGACCATAGCCAGTCTTAGAAATCTGGTAGAAGCAGCACGAATTGTGAGAGAAAGCCTTTAAAAATCGAAAAGAGAATATTGAAAATCGGACATGAAAACAAAGAAAGGCAGGGAAAGAATATGAGTAAGAATGCACCATTTAAATTTGATATCGTAGGAAGTTTTTTAAGACCGGAATATCTTAAGCAGGCAAGAGAAGAGTATGCAAAGGGAAAGATTACGGCGGAAGAGTTAAAGAAAGTGGAAGATGAGGCAATTACGGACTTAATTGCAAAACAGAAAGCAGTCGGTCTTCCTGTTATAACGGACGGAGAGTTTAGACGAAGCTCCTGGCACCTGGATTTTATGTGGGCCTTTAATGGGGTGGGGCATGAAAAAACAAAAGACGGCATTCCCTTTCATGACGAGGCCGCTTTGATTGACGATACCTTCCTTACCGGCAAAGTATCTGTTGACAGCCATCCTTTTGTAGAACATTTCAAATTCGTAAAGCAATTTGAAGATGAAAACACGGTAGCAAGACAGACAATACCTGCTCCTGCACAGTTTTTATTTCAAATGATTATTCCGGGAAATATTGAGAAGTCAAAAGCCATTTATCAGAATGAGGTGGATTTGATTTTGGATATAGCTGCAGGGTATAAGAAAGTAATACAGGATTTATATGACGCCGGATGCCGGAATATTCAGTTTGATGACTGCACCTGGGGCGTGTGTGTGGATCATAATGCCTGCTTTATCTTAGGGACCGATGAAGAGGGGCTGCAGGATATTATCGATAAACTGATTCGAATCAATAATCTTGCTATTGAAGGCAAGCCCGAAGACCTTGTAATTAACAGCCATATCTGCCGCGGGAATTTCCATTCCACATGGGCTTGCGAAGGCAGTTACGACCGCGTTGCAAAGGACCTTTTTGCGAAGGAAAATGTAAATGCGTTCTATCTGGAATTTGATGATGACCGTTCCGGCGATTTTGAGCCTCTTCAATACGTAAGCGGTGATAAAAAGGTCGTGCTGGGCCTTGTTACAACAAAATCACCGGTATTAGAGAAAAAAGAAGATATTATCAAACGCATCCATGAAGCAGAAAAATACATTCCTCTGGAGAGACTGTGCTTAAGCCCCCAGTGTGGTTTCGCATCCACCGAGGAAGGAAATAAACTGACCGAGGAAGAGCAGTGGGCTAAATTGAAGTTGATTCAGGAAATTGTTAAAGAGGTATTCTGATATTGATTAAATAAAAGGTTTCAGGGGCAAGAAGGGAAAGTCTTGTCCCTGTTTTGTGTTCCCTGTTTTAAATTGTTCTTGTTTTAAGAATCTCAATAAACTCACAGACTGCAGGTGAGGGCTCTAACGGATATAAAAGCCCGTATGGACTTGCAAAATTCATATCGCTGGGTATGGTTATCAAAGACGGATGAACGGTATCCCAGGCCTCCAGAGTTAAGAGAACCTCATTTCCCTGCTCGCACCGGTTAAAGACATCAATGGAGTATTGCTGCCCTGCGTCTGCAATATGGATTTCAGGGTGATGTTCTATTATAAAATCACGGACACTGTCTATCAGACCGCTGGTGCCGCGTTTTACAATAATCAATTGTTCACCATGCAGATCTGTCAGAGAAAGTACTTTCTTCTGGGCCAGAGGATGCCTGATGGATACTGCAAAGGAAAAGTGATATTCTCCAAGCTTAAGAGCCTGAAAAGGACCTTTCCAGTTAGCTATAACTTTAGGTGCGACAAGAATATCAAAGTATTTGCCAAGGTTAAGGGAGGTCCCGTCCAGAGTATTGGATTTATCTTCAAAGGGAACGATTTTTATTATAAACTGGGGATGCTGTTCCCGAAGCTCATTCCAGATATCCAATAACACTTTGCAGGGATTAAGTAGGGAAGAGCCCACTCGAATGACATGTTTATTGTCCAGAACGGTTTTTCGTGCGCGTAAGACGGCGGCTTCGGTGGAATATATAATCTCTTTTGCATCTTTATAGAATGACTTTCCGGCATCCGATAATTGTATACCATGGTTCGTACGGTAGAGAAGAGTTACCCCAACGGCGGATTCCAACAGGTTTATTTGCTTTATTACTGCTGTCGGTGATATGAACAGCTTTTCTGCTGCCTTTGAAAAACTGCCGTTATCTGCAACTTGTATGAATGTTTTCATTTGATTTATCACAGGTCACACCTCTTTCTGCATAAACTTTTAGTTTACACCATCATAACTGAAATGTCCTTCATAATCAAGAAGCAATACAGTATAATGATTTAAAATTGTTTAAAGGAAGGTTGGTACTGTATGGAATATTTGGGTGAAAACATTCCGAAATTAGGTTTCGGATTTATGAGGCTCCCCATGACAGACGGAGAGATTGACATGGAGCAGACGAAGGAAATGGTAGATTTATTTATGTCCAAAGGCTTTAGCTATTATGATTCTTCCTGGGGTTATAACGGCGGCAAATCCGAAGAGGCAATGAAAGCTGCAATTGTGGACCGTTATCCGAGAGAAAGTTTTCAAATAGCGACAAAATGTCCCGCATGGATAGTGAATACGGAAGAAGAAGCTAAAAACATGATTTGGACTTCGCTTAAACGTACCGGAGCTGGATATATAGATTATTATCTGCTGCATAATCTGGGAGACAGCCGTACCAAGTATTTTGATGATTACGGCATGTGGGATTATCTGTGTGAACTGAAGGAAAAGGGTCTGGTGAAGCATATCGGTTTTTCAATTCATGACAATGCAGAAGCTCTGGATAAGATATTGACAGAACACCCGGAGATGGAATTTGTACAATTCCAGTTGAATTACGATGACTGGGAAAGTCCGACCATTCAGGCCAGAAAATGCTATGAAGTAGCGCTCAAACACCAAAAGCCGATTATTGTTATGGAACCGGTCAAAGGAGGGCTCCTGGCCAACCCCACTGAAAATGTACGGAAAATATTCGAAGCTGCTAATCCAAATGCTTCCCTGGCTTCCTGGGCCATACGTTATGCAGCTTCTCTGGGCAATATTATTACAGTGCTGAGCGGTATGTCCACAATGGAACAGGTCAGGGACAATGTATCTTTTATGGAAAAGTTCGAACCTTTAAGCCGGGATGAAATGGCTGTTATTGAGAAGGCCAGGAAAGCAATCAGTGAGATTCCCAGTATTCCCTGTACAGCTTGCAGATATTGTATAGAAGGCTGTCCTCAGAACATACTAATACCGAATGTCTTTGCCACATATAACCGCAAGTTAATATATAATGACCTGGCCGGTGCAAA
>JAEXGM010000096.1 GCA_023450835.1 Bacillota bacterium
CAACTCCAACTCCGCCAACAGGACCTCCGACCTCACCCCCTGCTGAAGAAGTTGAATATCCCGCCGAATCCTGGGCATCCAAGGAACCACCTTTAGCCTATGCGGAAATAAAGGAGGGAACTATTTATAACGAAACCTTTGAGGCAATGGCGGGGATACCGTCTACCAGAACCATGTATTTCTCCTCCGGCGGCAATGAATTCATGGTCGATCTGCAGGTGGAATATGAACATGATACATCTGCTGCAAGGGAATATATTACGCATTATAACGGAACAGAATGTGAGTATAAATTAAATGATCAACTAAAAGGCGGAACAGGAACTTATTCATTGACAGAGACATTTGTCGGTGATGCGGCGGGCAATACAATTAGTAAGTCTGTCATAGCGGAATCTTCCAATATTGAAGCTCCTGTGGGTTATGCGACCGATAATATCACCGTTAGCGGACATACCGGAGAAACCACCTTATGGGCGGAATGGAAAGGCAGTATCAGCAATAATACAAAGGAACCCTCTGACATTGGAAGCTTTGATGCCGGTAAAGCGGGAACACCCTGTGCCGGTAAGGATTACGATGTCGGTAAGCTAAGAACAAAAGCGGAACCTTCAACAGACTGGAATGTCAGCGATTATACTACAAAATTGCAAGAAGCTGTCAGTTGGGCAACTAAGATGGAAGCTACTAACAGCAGTTATACCGTTCAGAAAATAGCGGACAGCGACGGGCAGATACGTCAGTACAAGGTAGGTGATGCTGTAATTACGGTAACTTTAACGGGAGGAAGTAATAACTATGCTCATACGACCCAAAGAAGTTACAGCGGTGGTACCTATACAACATCAAGTGCCTCAGGAGCTTCTCTGAACAGCACTGATAAGAATAGACTGGGCAGCGGCTGGGGTTGGAGCGACGGCAAATTAGGTTTCGGAAGCGGATACGATGATTGCGGACACGGACATGGTGCTACAGGATGGCATGTAGAGCCAAAGGAAGCCGTTCCGCCGGATAAAGACGGCAATGGCGGAAGCCCTGCTGTGCCAGGTGTACCTCATTGGCATAACTGCGGTACATTTACATCTGCTCAGGATATTACCCAGGGGGCATCTGGTACTATTGATTTTACCATAAACGTGACCTTCAAAAATGGTACACTTACCTCAACAAATCATGATGGTAATACATCTGATGTAACAGCAGCCACGATTACAGGTTTGACAAAAATTCCTGCACATGCTTTGTGCGGACCCTGCTGTTCTCATGATTTACCTGCGGTTGAAGATGTATGGTATCAGGATTTAACTTATGATACGATTAAAATAACAAAAAGTAACGTTTATAAAATTCAAAATGGATTTGTCACTGACATGTCGGAAATAACTTATGGCGGCGATGAAAATATCATTGCAGGGATAAAACAGGGTGACCCGAATATCTTCTACAATATAGCCGCTTATAATAACCCTGTTTTTAATAGTGACAAAAAGTTGACAAATGGTTCTCAAATCGGCAGAATCAGGTATTCTCTGCAGGAGGCACAAGGCGATAAAGTCTATTATGAAGAAATGTCTGCCGGAGTGAAAAAGAGAACGAATAAATGTGACGGTTTAATGGTGGTGAAGAGTCCACAAAACCCTGCTCCTCCTGCCAAGTCAGGTCATCAGCTGGGGTATGCCTCCGGTACTTTGTACAGTAATGGCAAAACAGATGGATATTTAACCGCACCGGCAGTAAATATAACCACTGAGGATTTCGAGTCGGATAATACGGCCACGGTGGCTGCACCTAAAACTGCATATAGCAATAAGCTGGATTCCAGAGACTTGGCTACGGAGGAATGGAAGCGCTTCTATACCAGACGTACGCAGCCGGTAACTGCTACCGTAATATCGGATATGCTTATTTTACAGACCTCCAGCGGAGACCAGAGTCCTGTTTATTATGAGGAGAATACGAAAGCCGTGAAGGCTCAGGAGGATTTTAATTCCCTACAGGCTTCCGGTGATATTAATAAAGCGTCTACTCAAAAAGAAGTGGATGCAAAGTGGGCTAAGATGTGGACCAATAATCCGACTTCTTTTGCAAAAGCTATTGACTCGGTAATTAATGTGGGCTCTTATAACGGTAAATATAATCAGACAACGTCAAAGTACAGCGGAACAGGTAATGGAGCCAGAATAGCTACAAGATTTGACAATGACGTATCCGTTTTTACTTCACCAAGAGATGAATTGAGTCTGGCTGATGTCAAGAGCAACCAGTCGTTTTCAAAGCCTGCTGGCGGCACTTCTAATATAGCTTCTCCCGGCAAGGCACAGGCCCGTATGGACAGGGTAGCCGATTTGCGGCTGTTTGTAGATAAGATAAAGCAGGATCCAACAAATGAAAATGCTGAATATGTAACCGGAAACTCCTATGTTTTCTATCTTCCTATTTTAAAATATAAGATAGTCGGAGACCCTGTAGTGATAACACCGGAAGATGCAGGAGAAAGTACAAATGTTGGAGAAAATGAAGAAAATGCCGATGACGGAACTGGCGACAAGGATAAAATACCGGATGCATTTGAAGAGGAAGAGAGCGATATACTGGCAGATGGAGGGTATCATTATGGTCCCGGTCTTATTTATGAGACGAAATATTCAGCTTACGATGACAACTCGGATTATAAAGTTAATAACTTTATCGTATTAGATGCAGTATCATCCCAGGATGCAATGGTGGTAAAATCTGATGTGGAGGACCAGCGTACGGAGGAAGGCATAGTAAAAGATGCCATGGAAACTTTACAGGCATTGGAAAAATGCCCTGGCACTCCTGCCTTGTGTGAATACAGAAAGCTGAACTGCAAGTATACACTAGATACCACAAGTCTGTCCTTTGACTTCGAAAAAACAGATAAGGTACCTGTTTTTGATGATGATGTAAGTGAAACGGACGGGGAATACATAACGAATAAGATCATTAATGAAGACGGAGCTCATACAACTTATAAACTGCCTTCCGCCATTACCTTGATATCAGGCGACGGAACCTATTCCGGGTTCGATACAGGGCAGTTCCTGAAAGTAGCAGGACAAGGGTCAAGTCTTAAATTTTCTTACAACGATTGTAAAATTTATTTAACCAGTACTTCAAGGGTCAAAATATCTGCTGATTTGTATATACCGGCAGCACCGGCATCAAATACCATGCTGTTTTCAATCGGCGGTGTAGGATTGTATATACCGGCTAATACCGCTTCCCCTGTATTTATTGCAAGTACGGGACAAAAGCGGACATCAACGGCAAATATCCTCGGAAGGAAAGTTAAAATTGTTGCGACCTTCAGTCTTGGTTCGTTATATGACTGTGAATTATCTGTTGATGGTACTAAAGTTATATCACAAATAACTACAGGTCTTACAGATGCCCAGATCGCCGCTGCAGCAATTGATGAAACTATGAGAGGCGGCGGACTTAATATTGGCTGCTGGGAATATGATAGCACATATGCCACAGACTTCTATGTGGATAATGTAGTTATTACCAGATGCGGAGGCAGCTTAGAACATACGGCAAGCTGTTATACGACCTACAAAAGGGCAAACCAGGTGTATCAGGATTTGTATAACGGTGTTCCGGTTAAAAAAGATTCAACAAAGGTTACTTCTATTGACTGGTCAGGAATTTATAATGACGGTACATACGGCATAGTGTCCGAATACTCCAAGCATGTACATGATTCCAGCTGTTTAACGATAGGCAGTGAAGGATATCAAATTGCTTTGGCAGAAGCAAAAGCCGGTGATTGGACCGACCTGAAGAAAGAGCTGGGTACGGAGTTATTTAATAAAGTTGTAACGCAGTTTAATATTAATACATCCAATATTCCTGATGGTATGCTGACAAAGTCTTATAATGGAAAGCTCTGGGGACGTGTATTTTATCAGGATTCGTCAACCGGCCAATATTTTGCAAATGAAGCAGAAACATTAAGCACCGATACTACTTATAAGTATTCCTGCTTGAATCAGATTCAGAATTTCAAACCCGATTCTAAATACGAATTTATGCTTTACTATCCGGAAAACGGGAAAACCAACATATGGAAGCAGACAAACAGACCTCAGGATGAATTGGAAACCAGTTCAGACGGTTCACAATCTGCTGCCGGCTATGAAGCAGTATCTGTTCAGATGAGTGATAATTTCTGGGGAGGCTTAGTGAAATCCAGTTCAGGAGCTTCTTTACTGGACGGTTCTACCTATCATGGAAACTGGTGGTATGCAATCGGCTCTTATGCTCCTTATGTAACAGCAACTGGCATACCTGGCGGAAACAGTACAATTGTAAATAAAGTAGAATTGTGGATGGTAATTAAATCCGGCAGCGGCAGCAGTAATGTTGACGGCAATACCAGCAGAACGGCTACTATTGATACGGAAACTGAAAAAGTGACCCAGACACAAACTATAAATACGGGTACTGCGTATAACTTCGGATATACAGGTAATTATCAGACATTTACAGCGCCTGCATCGGGTACGTATAAACTTGAAGTTTGGGGAGCACAGGGTGGAAGTGGTTTAAATACAATTGGTGGAGACGGGGGATATGCAACTGGTAACTACTATTTATCAGAAGGAACAACCGTTTATTTATATGTAGGCGGGCAAGGCGGTACACCATCTGCTGGTTGGAACGGAGGAGGTGCCGGCGGCATTGATACTGGTTCCGGACAAACTGGAGGCGGAGGCGGCGGTGCTTCTGATATAAGGGTAGGTGGTACTAATTTAACTAATAGGATAATTGTAGCTGGTGGAGGTGCCGGTGGGGGCAGAGATGGAACAAGTGGTGTTGGCGGAGGTATGTCCGGTACAGCTAGCACCTCTTATAATCTCGGATATCCAGGGCAGCCCGGTACACAATCGGTTGGAGGCTCTGCCTATATTACATCCAGAGGCGCTACCAGTGGATCATTAGGGCAAGGTGGAAGAGGAAGTACCGGTTATAACTCTGCTGGCGGAGGTGGCGGAGGCGGAGGCTACTACGGAGGCGGAGGCGGTACAAGTACTCAGGATCACGGTTCAGGGTGGTCAGCTGGAGGCGGAGGCGGTTCCGGATATATCGGTGGTGTCACAGGTGGCAGTACATCCGCTGGTATAAGAAGCGGTAGTGGATATGCAACTATAACATTACTAATCGGCGGAACGGTAACCTCCTATGAGACAGTTATCACAACTGAAACAGTACAAAACCCCACAGGACTTGTAAAAGCAGGTCAAACATATACTTACGGATCTACAGGAGGCATGCAGGCGATAACACTGCCGGCAGGAAGTTATAAGCTGGAAGCTTATGGTGCATCCGGCGGCGGAAATACCGCAAGCGGCAGCTCAAGAGGTTCAAGAGGCGGAAAAGGCGGTTATACAACCGGTACCATTACCTTGAAAGAAACAACTACTCTTTATATTTATGTAGGAGGAGAAGGTGCATCCGGTGTGAGCACAGCGGCCGGAGGCTGGAATGGCGGCGGTAATGCGGTCTGGGCTTCAACTACTAAGATTGGTGCCGGAGGAGGTGCTACGGACTTCCGTCTGATAAGCGGAAATTGGAATGATATAAACAGTCTGAAAAGCAGAATTCTGGTTGCCGGCGGAGGCGGTGGTTCTGATGATACCGGTGATGCGTCCGGTTCCTATAATGCGAAGCAGCCGGGTACTTTCAGTGCACCTTTGGTAAATGATAATGATGAAACCGGCGGTGCCGGCGGAGGATTTACCGGCGGCGGTGCCGTAACAAGCGGATATGAGGCAAATTACGGATATGGTTCCCAGTACAGCGGAGGCGCAGCTGGAGCAGGAGGTGTAAGCGGTGGCTTTGGATATGGCGGTGCCAATACGAATTCCGGTGCAGATTATGGCGGCGGTGGTGGCGGCTACTATGGCGGAGCCTCCGGCGGCGGTGCTTTCCAGGGAGGTGCCGGCGGATCATCCTATGTATCCGGCTATACCGGTTGTGATACCACTTATAGGGCTAACCAGAATAATACAGCATTTGCGGACGTTACCCTGCAGCAGGGTGTGAGAGTCGGAAATGGTTATGCAAAAGTTACGGTACTTGCTGTTAAGACTATGCCGGAAGATAATGAATTGTTTAACTTTATCAAAGCCAATATGAATCTCATTCCCGACAAAGTGACCACCGGCGCAGTAACCATAGTTAATCCTATCTGGGATTGTAAAACTAAAAATAACACCGGTATAACATATACGGAACAAACGATATTGACCTGTACAGAGCCTCATCATTCCGGCGGACATTATGATTATGCCAGTGATATATGCTGGGACGCATGCGGTAATGATGATAATCATAAGAAAACCAATTCGGAAGTATTAGATGCTAATGGGACTAAAGTACAACAGGCTACTTATGTAACCCTTGATAATTTCTTTAAAGTACATTTTCCGAACACTGGAGATTTCTTGGGAGATATTTCTTCTTTTGGCATACTGCAGCCTTCTGTTTACAGAGGAAAAGGGTATGAACAGAATATGGATACTACTGAATGGCTGAGAGAGAAATATGTGAAGTTTGATTATGATGTTCTATATGACAGGAATGGTGTTTGGGAAAGCTATACGGCCGGTAATTGGATATCTTTAGAGATCATAGACAAATCAACAACTATAAGATATACCTTAAACAACGGTACCGAGCTTTCGTTAAACGGAAATACCTATGTATTTGATGTGGCAAATGGCTTAGTGAGATGCAACGGAGGAAGTACGACTCTTATTGA
Source organism: Bacillota bacterium (assembly GCA_023450835.1). Lineage (GTDB taxonomy): Bacteria > Bacillota > Clostridia > Lachnospirales > Lachnospiraceae > Anaerocolumna. The sequence continues at coordinate 6,791 of JAEXGM010000096.1, forward strand.
AGGTAATAATATGGCGGTAATGAACGGGAAGATATTTGTAGTAAATGGCGATGGCACCGTAAGTGTAAGTGACCCTTATTCAGAATATAACTTTTACTGTTTACTTGAAAATAATGAACACGCCTGCGTTGAAGCTCAATTTGCTGTGGAAGGGATTAATTACGATGAGCAAAGTGGGACGGATAATCCTTATTACGGAAATGACAGTTATGAAGAAGAGTATGACATTTATAAATACGGTAATACGTATTCAACTAACAAAGACAGATTCAGTGATTTCACATCGAATCATACCGCAGCCAAACTTTCTTATGTTGACGTAATTGGGCGTATCGGAAACTTAATTGTGGAAGATACCGATGATATGAGATTTAGTAATTACTTTAAAAAATCAGTAGTTGAAAATAATGATGACTGGTTGATTCAGGGAATAATCTCACGTGTAGACAGCTCAATTTCAGAACACTACCTGTCATGGCACAGAAATTCTGCCGGATATCCTCTGGCAGCAGATGTCCGGGGAGAGCAGGTAAGTAAGGATAATGGTTATTATAATACCTGGGGCGCGCAGGAGTGGACAACAAAGGCAGAAAGCAACGGATTCAGCCTGTCCGCGGATAAGAACGCTAAGACCATTCTGCAGGCGGAACAATTAAAACTCGGCTATAATGTCCTATTTGATATCACAACTATGGGGGATTATAATCAATACCTTCAGGTTATACCGTACTTCTATGCACTGAATAAAACTACCGGTGCGCTGACACCTGTTGATGTCTATATCAACAATGACGGTAATAAGCAGCCGATTAATTATTTTGGGTTATATTCGGAATACATGGATGATAGCGGAAACTATAAAGAGGGTTATGATGCATTAGCAGATAAACTTTATAAGTATACGATGTATCTGAATTGGACGGATGAATACAGCCGGCGTAATTACACAGCCGGCGGCCGGGAAGCAAGTATTACCGATGCAGTCAGGGACTACTTTATCGAACCTGTCAGGGATTCGGCGGGAGAAATTGCAGGATATAAGTATTTAACAGTTCCCTATGGAAATTTCTATAATCTTGGCTCACTGCAATGCCTGCAGCCGGGGCTTCGGGCCAGAACATTCGTAGGCGGCAGCCAGATAAGTGCGATTAAGGAGCAGGCTTTAAGATTAGGAATTACGGCAAATGGTATTAATGGTGGAATTGAAACAAACCTAAACAGTGAATTTGTAAATGAAATGTTTTATCACCAGGCGCAAAGATGGCATCTTTCCATAGGAGTACCCTCCTCAGCAACATTTGTGGCCTACAGAGAAAAAGGAGTCCATATTGCACCGGAAGACAATTGGTACGAAACATCTTATGAAGAAAATGGTGTAACAAAGACGAAACAGTTCTCACAGGCTTATCTTACCTCAAATGTAGCTGATAAAGGATATGATGTCGGAAGTACTTTCCTGATTTCAGGTACACAATACACTATTACTAACAAATACCAAGCCGGAACGGAGTTTAACGACAATGATAACTACATAATTCTAATGACGGCAGACATCAAGGCAATAGGAGATGAATGGAACTTAAAGTACAGTACCGGAAATGATAATGGCTATATTACCGCCGATGGTATTACCTACAAGTTTGATGGCACAATTCCTACATTTATTGCAGCTTACGATACGAAATCATCTTTGGTGGATGTTTCAACACAACATACTCATTAATTTAATAAAAAGGCCCGGACAGAAAAGATATATCCTTGCAGCAGACAGTTTAAGTGATTTAAGCTACTGCTGCAAGGGAATCTTTAAAAACTCCGGGGCTTTTTTATTTTATACAATTATGTCGTTTTCCTCTCTTTCTGATCAAAATATCATGTTTATAAGGTTCAATGCAAAAAATAATCTGTCATATTAAAAGAAAAAAACGTAAAAGGTGTGTGCAATGTGTAAAGTAAAACGAAATATTCTTATAATTCTGCTTCTGACAGTATTAATTCCAATAAATGTATCTGCATCTGCAACTTATACCACGGATGATTTAAGAGAATTAATGGGAATGCACAGGTTATCAGAAGACGGTTCCATGACAGAAATCAAAAGTCTTCTAAGTATCTGTTATAAACAGGAAGAATGGAATGAACTGGTTTCTGCACTGGGAGATATAGAAGATACGGAGTTAAAGGACTTTAAAGAAAAAGAGGATGCATGGTATCAGGCGAAAGATAAGCTGGAGAAAGATTTTACCGGTAATGAAACCCTTGAGTTGGTTTTGGAGGATTATGTAGATTATCAGACGGCTGCATCTCTCCGGAGTAAATATACGGATACAAATTCTTATGAATTATCACTCATTGAGGCTGATGATATCAGTGCGAAAATCGCCTATGCAAATTCTCTGCTGAATGCGGTCAATGATGAAACGAATATCGGAGTTATCGGTAATAACATGGAGACCTTCACTCAGGCAAAACTACTCATTGCTATACCATTTGGCAGTACCTATTCCATAGAAAGCGGAAAGAAGCAAACCAATAAAGGGCTTACAGTATTAATTCAGCAGGGGCATAAAGTCTATTCCCAGTTTAACGGGCTTGTAACAGCAGTAACAGCCAATTCAGTTACTGTCAGAACAGGCAGCTCCATTGAGATGGAATATACCGGAATTAAACCATTGGTAAAAACAAAACAAAAAATTAAACAGTACACTGCTATCGGTAAAACAGAAACAAAAACAATGACAGTAAAATTTAAATTGAACACAGTATATTTTGACCCATTATTGCTGTATGGTTCAAGGAGCAATGACTGGTATGGGCAATGGCAGAATGCCAACCCCGGCTGTACCATAGAAAAAAGTGACTATTCCGGGCTGAAAGACAAACTGCCTGAAAAACTGTCAGAAAAAGCCCCTGATCTTGATAATGCCGGAGCTATGATAAATAAAGATGGAACTACAGCGCAGATCATAATTCAAGGTGACAATAAATATACGGATACCCCGGACAATATTACAACAGAAAAAACAGAGCCGGGAATTATCGAGAATGGAAAATAACAGAACGGAGCGGAAGCTGTCAATGAAAAACAAATTACATATAACAAAAAAACAAATTTTAATTTTTGTTTTCTTACTGGTACTGTTGTTTATAACAATAATAGTAATTCTTGAAAAAACAAAAAAAGCCGAAGATGTTGTATCAGAGAATGATATAACATCCTACATTGTCACAGAATCCTTTATAGAAAACAGCGATGGTGTATCTAAATATTATGAAAGCCGGTTTAATATTAGAGAGAAGAAGGCTTATTTGGTTCTGGTTGAAGAAAATGGCGTCCAAACGGAAAAGACCCTCATGGAAATTGAAACAAAATTTACGAAGGAGAACAGGGACATAATTCTTGGAGATGAATATAACGCAGAATTAAAGGATTTAAACCGGTATGCGGACGATTCGGGTTTTGTATATAAATGCAGTGTTGATGAAATACAGGGTTTTCTGACTAATGAAGCATTAGATGGTAAAATAAGGTTTGCACATGAGACACCGGCTTATTATGAATGTTATTTAGAAAAGGGAGACGGTGAAATAATGAGAGGGCTGCTCATATATGATTCAGACATGAAAAACGGAACATTAATTTATAAGCAATGCAAGGAGGGTATCAGGATACCGGCAGTACTTGATGCGGTCACAGCAGTTGAAAGCAGCGAAAAACAATAATTCAACATCATTTAAAAATTATCTGTCATATTAATCGTATAGTGGATATTCAGGAATTGTAAACTTTCATGAATGAAACAATTATTTCAGGCCAATAGGAAGGAGGTATCCCGTAGATTTATATTACGGTGATAACAGATATGTACTCAAAGAAAAAATATTTTATAATGGCTACGGCCCTTGTATTGTTACTGGCTGCCGCAGGAGTATTCATTATGAAGAAAAATTATGACAATACCATAGCACGCCGGGAAGATGAAATAAACAGTCTGCAGCAGCAACTGGATGACATCGGGGAACTGGTCACAGTATATCAATTAAATACCAGTGCCAAAAGCGGAACCCAGATGCAGGATTTTCAATTTTCAATGGTTGAGGTACCTGAATATTCAGTACCCCAGAATGCTGTTGTCTCATTGGAGGACATAGAGGGATTTTACTATAAGATCTCTTTAAGCAGCGGAACAGTTGTAACAACGGATATGCTGATGCAGCAGAAATTAACAGATGATGAGAGAACTTTGGATGTGGTATTAGATGAAATACCCATCGGCATTGAAATTGGTGATTATGTGGATATCAGAATTGCATTTCCTCTCGGTCAGGATTTTATTTCTATGACCCATAAAGAAGTGGTGGAGATAAACGGTTCAACTTTAAAATTAATTGTATCCCAGCAGGATTTTTACTCATATCAGTCAATGCAGACGGATGAAGCTTTATTTTCCAGTACAAAAGCTTATGGCTCCACCTATATTGAAGGTGGGATACAGGCGGCTGCACAGCAGTATTATCCTGTTAGCCTCGATGTTTTGAAAACTATGCTGTTAGATCCCAATATTGACACTTCTGATTACAGTGATGTTTTAAAGAGAAGGGAGCAGCTGGAAAGTCAGCTGACGAGCTCAGATAAAGTCACGATTAACGAAAAAGTAACAAACGGAAAGCAGACCCTTGCGGATAAATTTAAAGAAGCAAAGGATGATTATGATGCACTGCAGGCTCAAAAGCAGGCAGAAGCAGATTATCAGAAGCAAAGGCAGAGTACTCAGGACAGTTCTGGTTCTTCGGAGGGTAAATAAGATATGATTAAAATTGCGATAACGGGTAAAGCCGATAAAAGAATATTGGCATACCCATTAATGAGAGCATGTTCCATAGCCGGGCGGACATGCGTTTTCACGGATGATCCCGCTTATAAAAGATTATATGCGGGAACGGAGAATCAGGGTGAAATTGAAGGAATTAAGCTCCATATATTACCTCTTATGACGGAAGAAAATATGAGGGAGATAGAGGAGCTGGCAGCCGGAAATGAAACGGAATATCTGATTTTCATTTCTGATACCTTTTATCCGAAAAGTGCAGGACATATTCTTATGCTTTGTGAATACAACAATACATTTCTGGGAGACCGCATCGAAGATATTATTGATGAGCAGGATAATGTCACCTTTGGAATGCTGACATTAATTCCTCAGAAAAGTAAGGCCTTAATTCCCAAAGATGTGCAATTGCATCAAGTTGTCTGGAAGGCAGAATACTCATTTTATCTATTTCAGACAGAAGAAATGCGAAAGTTGATGCCGCTAAAGGATAAGGCTGTTTCTGCCTTATTAGTTAATGCCTTTGCCAATATATTGGACATCAAACCGGCATCATTTTATGATTTGTTGAAAAGAAAGAGATACATATATTCGAAAAAAGACAATTGAAAGGAACACAGATTATGAACATATCAGTAATTTCACCTCACATTAATGGGAATGGGAATACTACGGTGTCAGCTCTTTTAGCCTTCGAGTTGGCATCCCGGAATAAGAGTGTCTGCTTAACACATGTGACCAGCAAATCAGAGTCCATGTTTCCCTATTTAGGATTTGAAGAGTCTGATGACCAGACCAATAACCCGCTGCAGCTTATTAACCTCATAAAGGAAGGCGGGCTGAGAAAAGAAGATATCGGAAATTATTGCAGAGAAGTAACAGAGAAGCTGGATTTATTCAGTCTGGATACCTTTATTTCAAAAAGCGGAAAGGAAACAGAAGTAAATCAGGAGCAGATGCAGACAGTTCTCTCCTTTATCTGCAGAGATTTTCCTCACGATTATGTTGTCTTTGATATTGATGAAAATGATCTGGAAAAAGAAAATGTCAAATTAGTGCTTGCAAATACGGATTGTCTTATTTTTGTACTGACACAATCTCTTACAGAGCTTAGAAAGTTTACTGCACAAAAAACAAAAATTCTGAAACATACGGCTAACATTCCCAATCTGGTTGTTGTGAATAAATACTGTGATATCATCGGTAATATAAAAGATGCCACAGGCATCCTCGGAATCAAACGTCCGAATAAATGGTACCAGATCAGGTTCAATCAATGGATACCCTATTGTGAAAACAGAGGGCAGCTGAAATTTCTGGCAGAACAGATTCAAAAGAGAAATTCGGATGTTATAGAATTGGATTCCGATATTAAACATCTGGTCAGCGGGGTGCAGAGTATTAAACAGGCCACCAGGGAAGAAAAGAGAAAAGTTCGGGGTTATTAAAAGGGGGAACCATAAATTATGAATAACTTCAATCTTGGATTAGCTTCCATCATAGCGATTATTTTGATACTTTTTTTTCTGTATGTACATGCGAAAGCAAAAAAGCAGGTCGTGGTAGAAGAAGATTTATCCTCCTTTGAGGAAGTTTTAGATGCTCTTAAAATTTATATTGTTAATCTCACGAAAGAGGACTCTATAAGCAGTCTGGAAACGGACGAGGATTTAAAGCGCCTTGCCAAAAGAAAAGCCCAGAGAAAAGAAGCCTTGAAAAATTCAGTTTATGGGATAGACAGCGCAAAATTAATGGTAAAGGAAATGATTCACACCTTTCTGGATGAGCATATGAAACCTGAAAAAATCAGGCAGATTATTGGTCTTGACAAAGAAAGTGAACCGAATACCAATACGATGTTTGAGATTATTATGTATAAATATAAGAAAGAATATGGCAGAGATGCTTTAACAAAATGGATTCTTGAAAACGGCTTTGAAAAGGAAAGACTGGCTGTCGGCATCGGAAGCGAAAACGATACGGCCTACTATATTACAAAAGCAGATTTAGAGGGAAGTTATTTTGAGCTGGAATATCATTTAACCGATGCCGAAGTCACAGATATTTTCACTACACTGCTGTATCAGGCATATAAAGGGTTTGGATGTATCGATACTTTATCGGAAATGAATATAAACGGATATAATGTGGGTGTTTCCGGTTCTGTTATGGATGCAATTAATGTTAACAATGCCCAGTCGGACAGTGAAGAAGCTGGTGAGGCATGCAGTGAAGCAACCAATGCTCTGTGGCTGTATTTTAAAGGATCTTATATTCATCTGCAATTTCTTGATTTTGGCTCCGAGGATGAAGCCCGGCGTGTAATCCAGTTATTGATACGCTGGAATTCCCCCGGACCGCTGTCTGCAAAACGAGGATATCTGGTAAATACTATGCACGATAAATCACGTATTCTGGCAGTAAGACCCCCGGCAGGTGAAATGTGGGCGGCTTTTGTCCGTAAATTCACACTGGATATCATATCACCGGAAGCACTTATTATAAAACCCGGTGTTACGGATGGAGAGATAGCGATCCGTCTGATTGAATTTTTAATGAGGGGACAGATAACCACAGCCGTTACCGGCCGCCAGGGCTCCGGTAAAACAACGCTTATGAAGGCAATAATTGCCTATATGGATCCCCGTTATAATATCCGTGTTCTTGAAATGGCACCGGAAATGTACCTTCGTGAAATATATCCAAACAGAAACATCTATTCTGTTCAGGAAACAGATACTGTTTCTGCAGAGTCCCTGCAGGATGCATTAAAAAAGTCCGATTCCTCTATTACTATTATCGGAGAAGTTGCCACTGATCCGGTTGCAGCCCGTATGATTCAGCTGGCAATGACAGGTTCCTTATATACCCTGTTCTCTCACCATGCCAATGAAGCAAAGGACCTGGTATTAACCTTAAGAAACTCTCTGGTGAATGCCGGCGGGTTCGATAATATGACTACTGCCGAAAAACAGGTTACGGATGTTTTAAAAATTAATATTCATCTGGACTTTACCCCTGACGGAAAACGTTTTATCAAACGTATTACTGAAATTACTCAATTAGAAGAAGGTATTCCATATCCTGAATTCAATCAGGAACTGGGAGTGGAAGAATCCAAATATGAATTGAACAAGGAATACTATACAAGACAGACTGACCGTATATCCTTTTCCACCAGAGATATTCTGGTCTATGATACGGACTCGGATACTTATATGGCAGCCGAAGAGTTCAGTGATGGTTTAAGGGAAAAAATAAGAGGAACGCTTTCCAGAAAAGAACGGGAGGAGTTCGACAAATTTATGGCATATTACTGGAGAGATGAGATCATTGGTAATTATCAGGGGGTTGCAAGAAAAGCAGCTTATGATGATACTGCCAAGTTTGAGAATGTGAAAGAGGCGGAGGAAAATGCGGTAGATTTTAATTCTGCGGTGGCATTTTTGAGCAGCAGGAGCTCGGTCGCCCAGCAATTCAATATGGGAGAATAGAGATATTGTACCGATAGGAGGCTAAGGAGACAATGAAATATCTATCAGAAATAATAGCTTCTCCTGTAATGATTGCCGGACTGGTGATTCTGATATTAATCTTTGTCGCAGGAGCAGTTATATTATGGTTGGCAAAACAAAAAACAAATTATAAAAAACAAACAAAACAGGAAGCCTTTTATTGCTGTTTGTATGAAGAGTATAAAAAGTTTCCCGTTTTAAAGACCTATATAAGAGTCATGTCAAAAAAACTTTCCGCCATGTCTGTATACAGTAAGAATGAAGTGAAAGTGATTATTGCAAAATACCTGACCGCAACTATTGTATGCGTTGCAGTAACGGTTTCCGTAGCACTGCTTATATTCAGTGATATTACCAGCGTAATACTCTGCGGGTTATTAGCCTACATATTGCTTACCGCAATGCTGGAAAAACGGATGGAACATATCAATTATATCGTGTATACCCAGCTGAAATATGCAATGGAGTCCATTCGTCTTGAATACATGAGATGCAATGATGTCGTAGAATCATTGGAAACTGCAACATACGAGAATCGGATTGCCAAGATAATGGAGAGAATCCATGGAGTGCTTATCTCCGCACAAGGGGAGTTAAAGCTGAAGGAATTTTTTGAATCAATTCCTTTCAAGCCAATTCAAACACTGGCATATGTTTGCTATTCCATTAATAATACGGGGGATGAATATGATGCAGAGGGCAATTCTACATTTATCTCAACCTTGCTGATTATGAATAAGGATATTAACCAGGAGCTGGAAAGACAGGATTATCAGTTTATGAAATTCGGTAAACTTGAATATCTGACCTTAGTTCCGATTCCCTGCATTCCCTTTGTCCAGTGGTTCCTTTTGAAGTATATGCCGGGAACTTCCGTTATTATTGAAGGGATGGCCGGTTATGTAATCAGAATAGTAATCATAGCTGCCTGTATCTATTGCTATGACTATATTTCAAAGGCTAACAGCATGCATGTCGTAAAGGAAGATGACAGGATATTATTTATTCATAATCTATTAAAGAACAAAAAGCTTTCTCATTTTATAAAAAATATTACCCCTAAAAACAGAAAGCGGAGAATTTTAAAGCAAAAGCTTGAAAATTCTTTTTCAAAGAAGTCAGTAGAAGAATTTTATGTTGAAAAGCTTTTGTATGGGACTGTTATTTTTTGTTTTGTTATTTTATTGTTTTTTAGTGCTACCTTTGCCGGCAGGAATTACATGCTGCATTATACCGGGTCTTTATCCATGATATCCGATGATAAGGATTATAAGAATAAAAAAGGGGAACCTTTATATACTCAAAAAGAACTGTATGCAATGGATATGACTTACATAGCCTTAAGGGATAAGGGAAAGTTTGATTTTGGGAGGATGCAGGAAAAACTGAAAGAAATAGAACAGGAAGAACTGACCCAACTGATTCGGGGAACTATGCCCGATATCAATGATTTACAGGTGGAAGATCAGAAAACAAGGCTTGCCAAAAAATATGACTGGTTACAAAAAGTACATTTTTACTGGTATTACATAGACATTGCCTTTGTTATTGCCGCTGTTGGATTCTTCTTACCAAACATTAATTTAAAAAAGCGAAACAGCTTTCTAAAAGAAGAGGAAGAGGAAGAATTTCTTCAGCTGCAGACAATTATGACCATCCTCATGTCGATGAACTGTGACACCATGGAAGCTCTTGAACATTTAACTCAGATTTCAACCATTCACAAAGATATGCTGACTTATTGCTATCAGGGCTATGCATCCAATCCTATTGCCGAGTTGAACACCATGATTGAGAAAACGCCGATTCCGGATTTCAAACGCTTCATCGAAAAAATGAAAATGACAGTGGATGAATTGTCATTGAAAGAGGCATTTATAGACTTGATTCAAAACAGAGAACACCTTTGTAACACCCGTGATGAAGTACTGAGAAACAACATCGATAATCGCCGTAATAAGTGCGGGCAAAGAGCAAAGCTCCCTTTTATGATGACACTTATTTTACTGTTTGTATTTCCTCTCATGTACATGGGATATACAGAAATGATGTCAGGTATCAGTGATTTGCAGGATATGTAAAAGGGACTGTTTTTTTCTGAGGGAATATGAAAAACAAGAATGAAAAAGCAAAGGAAAAAATACAGTTTTAAAAATTCTCTATCATATTAGTTATAGAAATACAAACAAAACAAATCGGTTTTTAACAATGAAACCGGACAGGCTATTATTTCTTCCCAGAATAATAACTGATATCTGCACAAATAAAAAAAAGAAAGGAATGATGATAAAATGGCAGGAATGGGAGACGAAAGTATTGACCTATCGAAACTTGGAACGGCGTTATTTGCCTTTGGCTTTGTTTTGGTAATCGGTCTTACGATTTTTACAGTTGGTAAATCTATTACAAATTCCGGAGCTGATAAGGTAACGACACAGCTTAATACGGTGGAGCAATCGGAGTTTGAAGATTACGACCAGCAAACAGTATTGGGCACAAAAGTAAAAGCAGCATACTCAAATTTTGAGGGAAAGCCTTTTGCAATTATCGTAGCAACCAGAAGTATGGTTGATAATGTTACAAATCCAGCTAATTGTCCTGGATTGAACACAACGGGGGACAATGCAGTTATTAGAGTTACTATGAATGGGTTGCCTGCGACTAATAGTGCGGGTAATAATGCTGATGGTTATTGGGGTGTAAATTATAACGCTGTTCTTGAGAGTAATACTCTTAATATGGAAAATGGTGCATTCATAACAGATGCTACCTTTGATACAGATCCAGATAGTGGTACAATCACTTATTATAATCAGGTTTCTAATATGAGAAGGCAGGGCACAGGGGAATACATCCCGACTGGTGCCAGGTATATGTCTACTTTAATAAAGGATTCTACCGGCTCTACTTGCGGTGTTGTATTTGTTCAGACATCGGCGAACTAAGATGTTATATACAAGCTAAAAGATGGGTTGGGAAGTCAGATAATTCCCAACTCGTTTTTTTAAGGAGCGCAGCGTGAATTATTGAGGAGTATAATCCACACACATAACATGGAGGTTTAGGTTGAAAAAGCAAAGGACAGTTTTTTCAACTACGAATTAAGGAATATCCAATCAAAGATTGGATATTCACGAAAGGGGTTAAAATGACAAGAGAAACATTAGAAGAAATGATTACTATTGGAGTAGAATTTTTAACAATAGCAATCTTTCTGGTTTTTGTCGTTAACTTTGTGGGTATAAAGAGTGATTTTGCGAATGTAAAGAACAACAAGATAATAACAGCTCATTATGTCAGGCAGTACAGAGAATTTGGGAAATACGAAACAGGATTTTCAAAGATAAGTGATGCGGGTTATAAGAGTGAGTGTCTTTATGCAGATGATGTTGTGGAAGCCATAAGAAATTACAGAGATGGCAGTATTGAGATATATGTGGACATACCAAATGCTTCCGGGGTCCCGATACATTTGACCAGGAAGGATGCAGAGCTAAATCCGTCAAACTATTCTATGGAAGCGTTGATGTCGGCAGCCAAAGGAGTGGACTTAAACGCTTTGTTTCATCCTTATCTTATTTACAATGGGGATGATGTAACAGATGTTACTTTTTATAATAATAATTTCTCCGGATCGGTAACAGGAATCGCATTTATAAGATATTAGCGGCAAGAGCTGCCACGTTAAAGACAGGGAGGGATTCTTATGAGAAAAGAAGAATTGCAGGATGTTATCAGGCTGGCAATCAATATGGCAGCGATGGGAATTTTCTGCGTAATCCTGTTCTTCCTGTCAACAACTGCCAGGCATTTGTATAACCGTGAAGCTTGGATAACCAACCAGGGAGAATTGATGAGAAATGAAGCGGCAGATTATTTGTTTGAATATGGAGAGAGTGTTTCCGGTAATGACATTGTCGAATTTATTCTGAAATATGATAATAAATATGATTACTATATAACAATTGGTGATAAGACCTATCCTATTACAAACGATCTTTATCTTACCTATCTTCAGAATCCCGGAAGTGTAGAGTCTCCGACAATTTTATGGACACAGGATTATCTGGTAAATAGAGTGATGAAGGATAATATATACGATAACTTTATTGTTACTATTGACAAAAGCCAAATGAGAAAAATATACAGATTTGAAGCAAGGGGGATTTAGATGCAGCGGGGATTTGGATTTGAAGGCATTGATGTTGTTAAGATAGGTGTCATGATGGGGTTTATCTCCATATTGCTCGTCTATGTAATCTATGGAATTCACGTTGGAAAAGGGATAGGAGACAATGTTTATAATGATATGTCTAAAGCCGAAGTGGAGACCGACAATGCCAACCTGAAGTCTTTGTCCTATGATAGTGTTATTTTGCCAACGGCTGCTGTATATTCACTGACACAGTATAATTCCACGGAGATACATGATCTGACCTGCTACGTATGTGACAATGTACATGGTAAATATCAACTGATCAGTGACAGCCCATGTTTGCTGGAACATCTGCAGGGAAGGGTAAAGCTGGTTACTGAATATGACGAGATGCTGGGGCAATATCACTTATTCATCTACCCCTATTCCTACACCATAAAATTCGATGCAAACGGGGGCAGCGGAAATATGGCCAGTCAGGAATTTGTTTACGACAATGACAATAGCAGCTCGGTTGAAGGACAGGCACTGACAATGAATGTATTTTATAGGCAGAGCTACAATTTTGCAGGCTGGTCCATAACAAAAGACGGAAGTATTATCTATACGAACGGACAAAAAGTGAAGAATCTTTTATTGTCTGGGGAGCTTACATTATATGCGGTATGGACGCAATAGGAGAGTACTGATAAATGGAAAAGGAAGCGATGGAAGTTCTGGATTTGGGAATACTGATGCTGGTGATGGCACTGTGTATTGTTACAGGGGTCACTTCTACTTTTATGACGAATAGAAGGGCATATAAATATAATGAGACCTATATGCAGGATAAAAATACAACAGTAAAAAACAATGCATATGTATTAACGGAATATGGTTCTTATGACGCAACTCTCTCAAAAGCAGAGTTAATGCTGATTACACAGATTCAGGATTCCAATATGCCGGATCCTAAGAGTTTAAAAGTACATGATACCCAATTTAATATTGATTATACTTATAAAGAATATTTGACAATATACGGACAATACATGGCGGGTGCTATCCAAGATGATGAAGCAGATACCAAATATTTGATTACATATAACTATGAAACTGATACAGACGGAAAAACAAAAAATGCATATTTTAATTTTGCGGTAAAGGAATAAGCTTAAAGTACTTCTGTCAACAAAAGATTTCCAAACAACGGCAGGAGACGAATGGGTTTAAGCAAGACCGGACTGCAGGAAGGAGAAAGATACTCTTGTATAGAGTATTAAATGAAAATGAATGGCTTTTTATCAAGAATAATTGCGCTTATATTGGTATTTTTTATGCTAATACTGGCCCCGCTGGTAAATTCTTATTGTGTTACAGAGATGGAAAACAGAAGACAGCTGCTGAATGAAGTAACCAGTTTTTTGGATGTGGTTACAGATAAAAAATCTGTGACCAGTGATGATCTGAATGAATTTTACTTAAAGGTATCTTCCTATGGGATGGTATTGGATGTGCAGGTTAACCGCCTTGTGAAAACTGCGACCCTTGAAAAGGACGGAAATGTTAATGTTACATATATTGCGGCTGATGATATCAGCTTATTAAATCAAAAGGACGTTGTACAGGTTAAGCTGACAGAAAAATCAGAATCTGCATATCAAAAAATATTGAACATATTTATCGGAGTGGACGATGAAAATTATTCCTTGACAATGGCTAAAATGGTGCACTAAAAGTAAATCGGAGGGTACGATATGAAAAAAGCAAGTTTCGCTGCAAAAGCAATAGGGTTAATTTTAAGTTGTGTCATATTATTTATAGCAAGTCCGGAATTAACAGTCAATGCTGATATTTCCCCATATGTTGAAATGCCAATTACCTACACCTCTTCTGTGGATAATCTACAATATCCGGCAACAAATCAGTTTGTTGCATTAACCGGCATATCAGGAACCGGCAAAGTTATTATCAATGAACCTACCATTATAAAAGCATATTTGAACTGGGATACTGCGGAAGTCACTAGTCCGGTTATATGGTTTTCGAGAGATATAAAGGGAATTGATTTAGTTGGTTCCCAGGTGACTTTAACCTCAGCAAAAAATTACAACTTAATATTACTGGATGCGGGAGTCTATTATTTCAACTATTCCTTAAAAGCAGCTAAAGGTAACAGTGCTTATGTTTTTACTACCGTAGGAGCCTGTTTAGTCGGGCAAATAGCCAACAGTACGGAGAGGGTTTATGATTCCTCAAAGGACAGGCCCAACTACATTAAATTCGATAGTGTTGAGACAGGATTTTTAAGCATTACTGCCCCTATTGATTATTACAGTTTTGATCTGACAGAAAAAAGCATTGTAAATATTAAATTCAATTTTAGTGATATGAAAGACATTAACTTAAGTGGCAGTACCTGCATATTAAAGAATTCAATGGATGCCAATATTACCTTGAAAACATACAATTCTCAGGGAGCGGAATACAATACGATTACAAAAGTTCTGGAACCCGGCACTTATTATATTGCTATGAAGGGAAGTACAACAGTAACATCACTGGAAGTAAATAAAACTCCCTATGTTATAGGAGCATCTAAAAATATAACCGCCTATACAAAAGGTAATGTAAAAATAACCTTAAATTTACCCTTTCAATATGATGAAATACTTGTTACAAAAGGAATTATCCCTAAATCCAAAATAAACGACTATAATACCTGGTCTACTTATCGCAGTGAGAATACGAAAGTACTGTCCACCAGAAGTTATACCGTCACTGCTAATGGTACCTATACTTTTCGAATT
The DNA here is from genome assembly GCA_023450835.1 of Bacillota bacterium. Classification (GTDB taxonomy): domain Bacteria; phylum Bacillota; class Clostridia; order Lachnospirales; family Lachnospiraceae; genus Anaerocolumna. The sequence continues at coordinate 22,080 of JAEXGM010000096.1, forward strand.
CATGATTATCTGGGAAATTATTCTTTGTATGCAGTAAAGGTATCTAATATTGATAAAACAGCACCGGCTGTTTCAGGTGTTGCCGCAGGAAAGACGTATAAAACAATAAAAACGATTACATTTAAGGATAATCTCTCCGGTATCCGTTATGCAAAGTTAAATAACAAGGTGATAAAGAACGGAATGAAGGTATCCGCAAAAGGTTCTTATACATTGGTTGTAACTGATATAGCGGGTAATGCAAAAACCATTAAATTTAAAATCCAATAACAGAAGAATAATAAAGGAAAAATGGAGCAAAAAAGGAGCTGTGTGTCTTGAAAAACTGGCTTATGGTATTTAACTTTATTGGCTTATGCTTACTTATTGTCATGCTAACGACATTTTATATTCAATTAGAAACAGCTACGACGGAGTATGATACAGACAGACTGTCAAAAGCAATAGAATATTCAGGAGAAATGGCCTTTGATTATTCCCTGACCAGTGTTAACAGTGAACTGTCTTATCAGGACATGAATCAGACGACACTTAGTCCCAATTTGTGTTTGCCTGCATTTGAGGAAATGATGTGCTTAAATTATGATATGTCTTTATATGAAGATAATCACAAGTACATTGAAGACAGTATTGCTACTGCATTGTTGGCGACAAATGATGGATATTATATAACGCTTATGTCTGAAGTCAATGAAACTGGAGAGGCACACAGTAATACTTTTGAATTTAACTGGTCTCCTAAACTGCCTTATACAATTAAAACTTATGACGATAATGACAAATTGGCATCGGAAATAGCGGTGTGCTTAGGCTCTGAAAAATGGATTAAAGCCAATGCCAACACTATGGTGGTAACAAGCGGAACCTCATATGCAGACATTGGAAGCATTAAAACAAGTCCTGCTGAAGCAGGGATACCAAGCCAAAGCATGTCATTAAGCAGAGAGACTGTTTCCAGAGCAATAAACACCAGAATAACGAATGCCATAACACAAAATATAGATGCGATAGGAGATTTGAGAAGTGACAAGGACTATACGGTGTATATTCCGTCTGCCCAAACCTCCAGCGGACTCAATAAAATTGACAGTCCAAGCCTGATACTGATAATGAAGGATGTGGATTTTTCGGGCCAGGCAAAGGTCAGAAATGCCCAGATTTCCGGATTAAAGGTAATCAAGAAAGTACATGTTATCGGTTATCTGGATGTAGCAGGCAGGATGAAATATTGTTATGAATCTCAGATTGCGGACAGCAATACGGTACAACTTAATGCAATTGCCTACTTTAATAGTGTAGAAGAAGCCGCATCGGCAGGTTATACTCCGGATTACAATTATATCTTCAATAAAATAGATACGACCTATAAGACACAATAGGCAATCTGATAATAAAGGATAAATAAAGTTGCCAGAAAAGAAATAATTGTTACCAGGTATCCTTGAAAAGAGAGAATGGTGAAGATAATACTTAAAAAAGTAAGGAAAGAGAGGGGCGTTATATGTCCGATTTTGTATTGGAATATGAGTGCCTGGAATCCATTGTACACTATTCCAAAGCTTTGGGAAAACGGGCAGAGGAATATAGCGAAGGCCTGGAAAACAAAATCATAAGCGAAATCGGAAATGTTATGGGGGATCTTCCGGATATCTAACCCAGGCAGCCGATTCTGTGAGAGATAAAATCAGAGCATTAAAACAGAAATCCGATGCATTTGGCAGTTTTGCATAAGAAGTTACCAATCTGCTTGAAGTTGCAGAACAAATGGATCAGGAGGTAGCGGATGCCATAGCAGGGCAGGGTGGATATTCTCCGGAACATCATAAAAGTAATTGGTTTGAAGAGTGGAAGACTAAACTGCTGAATATATTGTCGGATACAAAAAATGCTCTTCTTCTGATAGGAACTGCATTGCTGCTCAAACTGGCAAATGAGTATGACTCCCTGGAAAATACCATAAAGAAATGGTATGGAAATGCGAAGAAGGAAGTAAAGGAAATATGGGATAAGATAGAGCTGGCTAATACTGTTCTTAGTTTGTCAGAGCTGGCCGTTATTGCTTTAATTGATGTGAAAACAGCTCAAATGTTAAAAAATCTTGGATTGAATTTCCTGGTCCCTGACTATTCCGACTTGAACAAAAATGGAAAAGATGGTAATCTAGACTTAGTAAGTGTCATCCAAAAAATGTATAAAGTTTATTCAAGGAATGTAAACGACTTTATGGCCGGAGGAGCAGTCTCCATCGATAATAATATATATTTCGGGAGCTTGCAAAAGTCAAGTGGATTTGATGAAGCATTACAACCTGACACTTCAGCCTTTAAATGGGGTAAGGCTATAACAGACGCCGCATTATTAGTTGCAGGTGCAGCCGGATTTGTCATCGGTGGATTGGGAGAAGCCGGAGGAGTAGCATTTGATGCAACAGGAGTAGGTGCAGTTGTAGGAATACCATTAAGCGTGGGAAGTGCTATAGCTATGGAAGCAGGAGGAGCACTTGCCATAAACAGTTCTAAAAGCTTGGTTAATGACGGATTAAACCTGATGTCTGGTGAAGGGAAGGCTAGCAATGAGGCCTCGAGTGAGACTAAGGGAGGAGCAGGGACTAGTAGGGATGGTTTAGGTGCGGTAGATGATATAGCCGCTCAAGGGAAAAAGGTGTTAGATAACTTTGATATTGATTCAGCCTATGTAAAACCCAAGCATCTGGCAACTAGCGGCGGAAATGGTGCGAAATTTTTAGGAGAAACCAAAGAAGCAGCGGAAGTAATCTTGCAAGATGCAATGAAGAATGGAACAGTAAAATCTGTAGCAGACAATGGATTAACCAAAATGGGAAAGCAAAGTTATCAAATTATTATTGATGCTGGAAAAGAAGTTGGAACAAAAGGAGAAACGTTAATAAAAATTGTAATTTCAGAAGATGGTGGTATGTTAAGCGCATATCCTGTGAAATAGGAGAGAAAAATATATGAACGTAATAGAAGGATTTTTGCAATCAGAAATCAACACACAAGACTTGTACGAGGATATTATTAATTTTATTACATCATATCACGTTAGAAATGGAGAGTTTGAAGGAAATGAATACATAATTAAGAAAATGGATCAAACTAATTTTATTATATTCCCTGAATATGAGGATGAAGATGGTAAGCGTGAAATTCATGCAGCTGAAGCAGTATATAGAGAAAATTTAATAAAAAAAATAAATGAATATGCAACAAATAAGGGTATTAAAGTTAAAGTCTAAAATCATGGATGGAAATAAGTGTGGATTCGGCCTTTCGATGGGGTAAGATTATTACAGATGCCGCATTATTAGTTGCAGGCGCAGCTGGATTTGTCATAGGTGGTTTGGGAGAAGCCGGAGGAGTTGTACTTGACACAACAGGAGTAGGGCAGTTGTGAAGCTTTAAAAATATTAAATAATATCAAAAAAAGTACAATTGTTCAGATGAATGTGGTGAGGATGTTATTCTTAAGGAGATAACATTTGATAGCTAAGAATAATAAGAAATTATTATTGTAGAATTGGGTTTATAGAAGAATAGTCAAAATCACATCCAAAAAATGTGAATTTTGGCTCGTTTTTGTGACGTTTTTATGACAAAAGGTTACTGGAGAAATACAGTCGCTAAAAATCAGAGCATTAAAACAGAAATCCGATGCATTTGGCAGTTTTGCAGAAGAAGTTACTAATCTGCTTGAAGTTGCAGAACAAATGGATTAGGAGGTAGTGGATGCCATAGCAGGACAGGGTGAATATTCTCTAGAATATCATGAAAGTAATTGGCTTGATGAATGGAAGACTAAACTGCTGAATATATTGTCGGATACAAAAAAGTTTATTCAAGGAATGTAAACGACTTTATGGCCGGAGCACATTAACATATTAGTATTATTATCAATGGAGAAATAAGACCCAATTTAGGAGATGAAATAATAAAAATGTTTTTGCTAATGTTGTGAAACAGTCAGTAGATGCAAAAATCTACTGACTGTTTTTATGCTCTAAATTAAAGGTTGTGTTACCTGCCGGCATCAGTCGTTGCGCACCGCGATTGTTATACCGCTATAATCATATTGAACTGCTGTTAAAATTCGCGTTGTCAGTATTCTCAAGAGTGTTTCTGTATCATAATGCGTCTCCAAATACAACGCATCAGTAATTTTGACAGGACTACGCATTTTTCCTGCTTCGCTCCCCAGAAAGACCCGATCCCGGCCCAGAAGCTTTCCACGCAGATCCATAAGCGCTTTGTGCTTTGAGGGGTCGGCATTGCAATGACACAGGACCTCTTCGGAAAGCTTTTTCCAAGTTGGTGTGCTGACCCGTGCCCCATCTGCAAAGATGACCGCAATAGGTTTTTTTCCCTTAAAGATACCCGTTCCGGCATTTAAAGGATAAAGGCTTTCATATACTCTTGATATTTCTTTCTCATTGACACATTCTGTTTCGTTTTCCTGTTCATCTTTTAGTTTTTGTAGTATTTGACCAATCTTTGTATCAATTTGCTGTATTAACTCTGCCCGTAGAAGTTGAAGCTCCTGAATAGTATCCATATATTTACCTCCATAAAAATATTTTTAGCACGTGCTAAATATATAGTACCGTAATCATGCTCTTCTGTCAATCATATTTTATACTTTGTCAACAATTCCGACCTGGAACGAAGTCAGGGCATTATTTAGTTTTATTACATTACTGTCTAGGCTGCTTACCTCATTTTTGGAACTTGTATTGATTCCTTATGTACCCCTGCCAAAAAGAATGGAGAAAATTCCTTAGACACTTTCCTTAGCAGAGTTCATAAACATTTTTAAGTCTGCCTCATGAATGACTGCGTAAAAGGAACTTCTTTTTTTAGCTTTGGTCAACGGAATAGTCTTATTTAGTATTTAAACGACATTAATTTTTGTTTTCTGTCATATTAAGTATATTGAAAAATAATTGGAGGTTATAACAAAAATGCACGATTTACAAAATTTAAGGAATAATTTTAGTTTACATAATTTGTTGGTCGTTATAAGACTGTTTTATGGATATTTTGTTATCGCAGCTATCATAATCACCATAATCTGGCTGGTAAGATATATTAACAGCCATGAACCGACCGGTGTAAAGATTACGGAAATGTATGATGAAAGAGGCAAAAAAAAGACGCCCTTAAATTTAAAGCCATTAATAATAGCAATATCCATAGTGCTTGTTTTAATTTTAATTTATGTTGTTTTATTGTTTGTTAATATTTAATAATGTTTTGCTTTTGTTTGTTCGAAAGGGAAGTTTTATATAAATTAACATATAGAAAATTTAATTTTATTGCTAAAGGAGTTAGAAATGAAGGAGAATAATTTCTGTGATTTTTTCAGCAGACTGCTGACTTTTAATTTAATACTATCGTTTCTGTTTGGCACCATTGTCGTTCTCTTTCATATCGGTGTGTGGGGGATATTATTTGCTGTTGTGCCGGTTGTATGTAAATTAATCCTGTGGCTTGGGCGTAACAGTTTTCTCAACCTGGATGAAGTAAATGAAAAGAGAAAACTTATTCTATCATTAATTCTCATCTCTTTATATTTTGCTGTTGATGCAATCATTTACAATAATTTTCTGCCGGCTTCTATTTCTTTAATAATCCCGCTTTTTGCAATTACCTTAAAAAAGGATATTGAAATGATAAAGCTGGAAAGTATTGTTACAGCTGTATTTATTACAATTATGCTCACCAGTTCCATATTTAGTAAACCTTTTCACGCCAATATTTTAACGAATTTGATTTTCTTTCTCATGTTATTGGCCCAGATACTAATGATTATTAAGAGATATACGGAGGAAACCCTGTCCATCAGTGCAAAATCGGAATTTTTTATGGATAAATCAAAGAGAGATGATATGACAGGGTTATATAACAGCGGAGCTTTTTATGAGGCAGTGGAGGAAAGAGTTCAGTTGATGGCACCCTTTTGTATCATTATTATAAATATCGACAATTTCAAGTTTGTGAAAGATACTTATGGACAGCCTTTCGGAGATTATGTTTTAAAAACCCTTGTGAAAACAGTTAAGACGGCAAGCCGTGACCAGGACACGGGATTTCGTTACGGACATGAAGATATTGCTGTTATTTTCCCGAAAACGATGGACGATGAGGCATATAAAATTGCCGAAAAAGTAAGAAAAAGCTTTAGTGAAGCGACCTATGAACACAATGCGGAATGGGTTAGAACAAAGAAACCGATTACAGCCAGTATTGGGTTGATTGAGAATAACAAAAGAGGTGCAATACCTCAGGAACTAATTGAAAAATGTGACCAGGCTTTATATTACTCGAAACAGCACGGAAAAAACCAGACTACAGCTTATCACGAAAATATATTAGAGTGGGAGGATAAATTTGAAGACTTTAGAAGAAAGTATCGAAATTATGAAAGATAAAAATTATGTGACCATTACCCACGAAAAAATGGATGATTTGTTCTCAATCGTTGATAATATTGAATTTTCAACCCTACGGTATTATCCCTCTATGGATGAGATTGAAATAATGAAAGCAGATGTTCCAAAATACTATGCTTTTATTTTGTGGATTCTGTCCAATCCTGCCGGACCTGAAACAAAAGAAGAGAAAAAGGCAGAAAAAGAATTGAATCGGATTATTATGAAACATACCAGATTAAAGAAAAACAGCAATAAGAAATAGTTAAAAAATACCGGGGTCTTCTTTAACAGCAGGAGCGTTACCGGAATGATGATGGAGGCAATTATGATGAACTTCATGGATAAAGTAACAGAGATGAAGGATGCCCAGAACCACGCTTATATTTTGGAATCACCATCCTTGTTTTATTCTGTGGGATATAAGGTGTTAATGGGACAGGAAAAGAACGGATTTATTAGGTGTACCAAGGTATCCCACAATGGAAAGGACAAGCTGATATATGATACCTCAAAGCTTAAAACCTTGGAATCTCTCATGTTCAGCTTAAAACTTGAAGAAATACTTCCTGTACTGGTTCAGTTTCTTGATGCCATTATTCTGGTCAAGAGCAACGGATTTATGCAGTGTGAGAATATACTCATTTCACCTGACCATATTTTTGTGGACTGCGATACTTATAGTGTAAATCTTATCTATCTGCCTCTTTATCACGAGTCGGACAGCATAAGCTTTCGTATCTTTGAAGCAGAACTAAAAGCGAACTTATTAGTAATACTGAATGTATATAATGACCGAAATCCCTATATTACATCTCTGTGTGAGAATATGAATAATCCGGATTTTTCTGTAGAGGAACTTTATTCATTTCTAAAGGACCTGCAAATGAATGATTATGAAGGGTTAAAACACAGAATGGGAGCCAAGAAAGACAGAATGCTGTCAGGGACATCTGATAACAGTGATAGACTTGCCGGTGTGAAAAAGCTTTTTTCCTTTGGGAAAAAGAACAGATAAGACGTGTGGAACCAAGCAATAATTTATAAATATAAAACAAGGCCGGAAAGGAAGTTGGAATATGGCAAATATTAAGATTGTGTTGGCTGATACGGATGATAAATACCTGATGCCGCTGGAACGGAAATTTATTGACGGTTTGGAGGATAAAGCAGATTTAATCGTAATTACAGATCCCGGTTACCTGAAGGAATACTTTTCTACACCTCAGAAACTGGATATTCTTATTATCAATGAAGAATTATATGATACGGAGCTGGAACGGCATAATATTGCCAATGTTTTTATACTTACGGAACTGGAACTTATAAATAACGCTGCCTCGGATACCGATGCAAATCGTATCTATAAGTATACCAGTGTCAAAGAAATATATAGTGAAATTATCGGTAAATCCTCCGCTCGGTCTGAATCCTTAAATAGTACGCAAGAAACCAAGATACTTCTGACTTATTCTCCCATAGGGGGAATCGGCAAGACTACAGTCTCTGCCGCATTGTGTGAGTCAATTGCCAGATATCAGAAGAGAGTTCTGTTTATTGGAATAGATAATCTCCAGACTTTCGGAAGTGTTATACCTCAGCTGCCTGTTATGGAGAGCGGCACAGAAAAGCTGATGCTGGAAAAGAACGAGTATATTTATGAAGATATGAAATCAAAGATCATTAACAGAGCATTTGATATATTACCGCCTTTTCAGCGTTCACTTCCCTCACTGAATATTAAAGTGGAGGATTATATTAATTTGCTGAACAGTATTAAGGTAACCAAGGATTATGACTTTATCATTATAGACGGAACAAGCGATTTTACAGAAGATATATCAAGACTTATGGGAGTATCGAATCATACAATCATTCTTGCCGGGCAGGACAGAAATTCAGTACATAAGTTAGACTGCCTGTTAAGAAATATTGACTGTTCGGATAATGAGAGATTTGTTTTTGTATGTAACAAATACAATCATAATCAGGACAACTTTCTTGAGAATAGCTGCTTAACAAATAATTGCCAAATAAGTGAATATATAGATTATTGGCCGGACAGCGGCAATTCAGATTCGGGCTTTCTGGCTAATAATCGGAATATTCAGAAGCTTGCACTAATGTTCATCTGATTCACAGACAGGATATTCTGCGGAAAGCATGGAGGGTAATATGGATAATGAGCGAATTACAGCAATTTTATATATACATAAGAAGCATATGATGATTGATGTTGACATTCCGTTAGATATTACGGTGAATGAATTAATTATCGGCTTGAATCAAGGGTTTCAACTGGGGATGGATACAGGAGATATGTCCAAATGCTATCTGAAAACAGAAAATCCGATTGCACTTTTGAAGGGAAATAAATGTATAGCGGAATACGGTCTAAGAAATGGAACAACAATTAATATTACGGAATAGGGGAGGTATCAGTGAATAAGCGATATAAGGTTATTATATTCAGCAAACGTATATATAAAGAAGTCGAACTGCCGGATGAGAATAAAAAAGTCACTCTGGGAACATTAAAGCACAGTGATATACGCCTGGGAAAAGAAAAATTTTTTGAGGATTTTGAAATTACTTTCACCAACAGTAACGGTGAATGGATAATCAGGTGTGATGAAAGTATATACATATCTTCAGATGGAGTTATGAAGCTTGTTAGTAAGGAATTATCTCATGGTGATGATTTTATTTTAAAGTATCAGAAATCAAATCAGGAAATTTTCAGAGTAAGTTATGTAATGGATTTTGATTTTGAAAAGAAAGACTATGAAAAGGAAATAGATATTTCTTATAACAATCAGATATTAATCGGAGGAAATGATAATTCAGATATTATTTTAAGAGATGAACTGATAGGGACGGATTCCATAACAATCAGCAGAGAACAGGATAAACTCTTCATTACAGATAACGGCACAAAGTACGGAGTGTATGTAAACGGCCTGAAAGTAAGGCAGAAAGCTGAGATAAAAAGCTATGACTTTTTCTCCATACTTGGTTTTTCCTTCTACTATAAGGAAGGGAAATTGTATACCTCTTCTAAGAGCAGCCTGGAAATCCCTTCCTTGCTTTATGTAATCAGAGGGGATGCCAAGAGTCACTTTGAGTACCCTAAGTTTAACCGGAATACCCGTATTATCTCACTGATTCCCAAGAAAGAAATATCCATACTGGACCCTCCGGAGCAGCCTCATAAACCTAAAAGAAATATCATAATGAAATTGGCACCTGCTTTTGCATCACTGGGAATGACCGTTGTTCTTCGCGGAGTAATGGGTGGGGGAGGCTCTTTTGTCATATTCAGTGTTTGCTCTATGGGAATTGGTATTGTAACTTCGATTTATGGAATGGTTGATGAAGATAAGGAGTACAGAAAATCAACAAAAGACCGGAAAAAAATGTACTCTAATTATATTGAGAATAAAAGAAATGAGATTGAAGCAAAGAGAAAAGAAGAGCTGCAGATTATCAGCAGTACCTACTATTCTCTTGAAAACGAAGTGAGGATAGTTGAGGAATTCTCAGGAGATCTTTTTAACAGAAGCTATGAGGATGAAGACTTTCTGGATGTGAGGCTGGGTATCGGTGCAGCGGAATCCAAGCGGCAGGTGGAATACAAAAAGCTTGAGAGATTTGAATCCGATGACTCTATGGCGATTATTCCGGAACAGATTACGGAAGAATACCGCCTGTTAAATGACTCACCAATTATATTAAAGCTGACCGAATGCAGTGCTGTAGGTATTGTCGGGGATGAGATGTATATCCGGGAAATGTGCAAAAATATACTTTTAGATATCTGTGTAAGGCAGTATTACAGTGATGTAAAGGTATTTTTTGTTATTGAAGAAGAATATTCAAAGAATATAGAATGGATTCGATTATTGCCCCATCTGCAAAATGATGATCTGGGCATCCGCAATCTGGTATGCGACGAAGAAAGCAAGAATATTCTCTTTGAATATCTCTATAAAGAACTGTCCAGAAGGGAAAATTCTAAAACAGTAAATCCGCGAATTGTGGTATTTGTGTATAACGAAATCGGAATTAAACGTCATCCAATCTCCCAGTATATAGACAAAGCCAAAGATCTGGGGGTTACCTTTCTATTTTTCGAAGAATATAAGGAACTGCTTCCGTTAGGCTGTCAGAAAATAATTGTATTAAACCGGAATGAATACCTTGGAAAACTAATTGACAAATCAGATTCTACAAAAGTGAATGATTTCAGATACGAATATATCAACGATAAAATGGCTTTGGATATGGCAGTAAAATTATCCCCTGTTTATTGCGAAGAAGTCAGTCTGGAAGGCTCTCTGACAAAAAATATCTCGTTGTATGAACTGTTGGGAATACTTAGCGTAGATGACCTTGAGATTGATAAAAGATGGGAAACTTCCGAAGTATACAAATCCATGGCGGCACCGTTAGGTGTCAATGCCAAGAAAGATACTGTATGTCTGGATTTGAATGAAAAGCATCATGGTCCTCATGGTTTGGTTGCCGGAACTACCGGCTCCGGTAAGAGTGAGATACTACAGAGCTATATTCTGTCCATGGCAACTCTATTCCATCCTTATGAAGTCGGCTTTGTTATCATCGATTTTAAAGGAGGCGGTATGGTAAACCAGTTTAAAAACCTGCCTCATCTGATTGGTGCCATAACCAACATAGACGGCAGAGAGATTGACCGCTCTCTTTTGTCTATTAAAGCAGAACTCAGAAAACGTCAGGAACTCTTCGCAGCAGCAAATGTAAACCATATCGATGCCTATATCAGATTGTTTAAAAAAGGAGAAGTTCAGATTCCTTTGCCGCATCTGATACTAATTGTAGATGAGTTTGCCGAGCTGAAAATGGATCAGCCGGACTTTATGAAAGAGTTGATCAGTGCGGCAAGAATCGGGCGAAGCCTTGGTGTCCATCTGATACTGGCTACCCAGAAACCCAGTGGTGTTGTAGATGCTCAGATCTGGTCCAATTCCAAATTCAAGCTGTGTCTGAAGGTGCAGAATAAAGAAGACAGTAATGAAGTGTTAAAGACTCCTTTGGCAGCTGAAATCAAAGAGCCGGGACGGGCGTACCTGCAGGTTGGCAACAATGAAATCTTTGAGCTGTTCCAATCCGCTTACAGCGGTGCCTCCACCAATATGGATGAATCTGCAATGAAAAAGGAACATGTCATTTCCAGTATCTCATTATCAGGAAAAAGGACTCCTGTCTACCGCAGCCAAAAGGGAGCATCCAATAAGCAGACGGAGACACAGCTGGAGTCAGTAGTGAATTACATCCATAATTACTGTTTGAATAAACATATTGAACAGCTTCCGGGCATTTGCATGCCGCCTCTTGCCGACGTAATCGGGTATGAAGATACCGTAAATGTGCAGCGAGGACTGCAGACTGTTGTAAGACTCGGAATATATGATGATCCGAATAATCAGCAGCAAAGGGAAGTATCCATGGATATCCAAAGTGGCAATACCTTTATTCTCGGCGCATCCCAGTTTGGTAAGACCTGCCTGCTGCAGGCAATGATACGAGGAATTGCAGATAATTATACACCGGAGGAAGTATCCCTTTATATCCTTGATTTTGGTTCAATGGCCTTAAGTGTTTTTGAAGGCTTAAATCATCTGGGGGGAGTTGTTCTGGCATCCGATGATGAAAAATTAAAAAATCTTATGAAAATGCTGAATACAGAAATTAAGGAGAGAAAAGAAAAGTTCTCAAAAATAGGAATTACCTCCTTCAGCTCTTATAAAGAAGCTGGATATACGGATATGACCAATATTATTGTAATGGTGGATAATTTCCTGGCATTGAAAGAACTTTACCCGGAATATGAGGAAAATATCATTAATATTTGCAGAGAAGGCAATTCCGTAGGAATCAGTTTAATTGTTACGGCAAAACAAACCAGCGGAATCAGCTACAAATATATGAGTAATTTTCCGAACCGTATCTGTCTGTATTGCAATACGGCTGATGAATACCGCACAATGTTTGATAAGTGCAGGATACAGCCTAAGAACGTGCCGGGAAGAGGTCTTGTAGAGATTAATAAAAACGTCTATGAATATCAGACTTATCTGGCTTTCCAGGGAGAGAAGGAAATTGACAGAGTAGAAGAGATTAAGGAATACATAAAGAAAGTCAATCAGAAATATGCAGATATTTATGCCAGACGTATTCCGGAAGTACCTCAGTTATTAAATTATGAATATGTAGTAAAAAATCTGAAATACAGCGGGCAGCATTCTTACCGTGTACCGGTCGGTATTGATTACGATACAGTGGAATTAAATTATATTGATTTCCTGAAAATACAGCTGATTAGCATAACTGGACGGGACGGAAGCGGTAAAACAAATCTGGTAAAGGTTATCTTTCGTTATCTCAGGCAGGGAATGTTTGATTTCCCGGTAAAGGCCTATATTGTGGATGATTATCAGAAGCGGCTGAGTTCTTTAAAAACTTCCGGCATTGTAGAAAAGTATACGGTTGATTTTAATGATTTCGAACTGATTCTCGAAGAAATTAACTCGGAATTGCAGGAAAGATTAGAGCTGTTGATGAACGGTGGAATGGAAGCTTTGCAGGATAAACCATTGCTGTTAACGGTAATAAAAAATAACGCCATCTATGGGGCAAACGGTATCAGCAAAAATTCGATGGAGTTATTAAAAGATGTTCTGAAAAATTACAAGCAGCTTAAGGTGTGCTTTATATTCTCGGATGTTGAGAATGCGCCTGTTGCTTATGGAGCTTCTGAATTGCTGAAATTAATAAAGGATAATAAAAACACATTTGTATTTGATGATTTGTCGAATCTTAAGCTTGCGGAAGTACCGATGAACATTATAAGGCAATATAGGAAAGAAATTGAACTTGGCGATTCCTATTTTGTAACAGAAAAAGGAGTTCAAAAACAGAAAATTATCTATGAAATGGGGGAGGATTCATTATGAGTGAAATTATTATAAGAAAACTTGATACCAGTAAAATGGATGCTGCCATACTTGCTTTTAAAGAGGGAATAAAAGAATATAACAACATCCGGACAACAATAAAACTTACAACTTCCGATCTGCTCCTTCATTGGAGCGGAAAGGGGAAGAAGGCCTTTGAGAAAGATTATGATGCGATTTTTCTTCAGTTAACGGATATAGAGGATATTTTGACAGAATTACATACTGCTTTAGTCGATGGTTTAAATGCGTATACTACGTCCGATGAGGAAATAGGGAAACATCTTGCACGTTGATAATTAGGGGGATATAGAAATTAAGGTATTCCTGATTATGGGGAGGAGGTATAGAATGAGTTATTTAAGCAGTTTGATAAATTCATTGTCAGGTTACAAGGCAAGTCTGGAAAAGGCTGAGAAAGAACTGGTGAAACAGAAAAAAAGGCTGAATGATATCAAAAGTATTCTATCTGTTTTAAACCGGAGTTTTGATGATTATGCAAGTGATATCACAGGTTATACAAAAAAAGTATCTGGTAAGATTACAGATGGAATTAAGGGAAGCAGCAATATGGATCAGCGTTCAGAAGATGTTGAGAAAGAGTATGAGTCCGACCCCGATTCTGACTCAAAGCTCTCTTTTGCAAAGTCCGGTCTGATGAGTGAAAAGTCGGATGTTGAAAATAAAATTGCAGAATTGGAAGAGCAGATCAGAAGTCTGAAGAACCAGATAGCCACAACAGAATCTGCAATTCAGGCAGAAGAAAGAAGACTGGAAGAAGAAAGACGGGAAGCGGAACGCAGGGCGGAGCAAAGACGAGAAGAGGAGAGAAAGAGTGCTGCGGCCGCCACTTCAAAATAAAATAGCCTGTTAATAACAATGAAAGGGATGAAAGAATATGAGTGAGGTACTGGCCACAGAGTATTTAAATCAGGGAGAGGTACTGCTTAATAAGGGAAAAAGTGATTGCTCGCTGGAATATTTTAAAAAGGCAGAACGTGAGAATCCCTTTAATCCCGGTATCTATGTTGGTATGGGAATTGCATATACAAATATGGGGGAATACGAACAAGCTGAAGATTCGTTTTTAAAAGCACTTAAGGTAAACAGCGAAGACGGCAAAGTTTATTTTCATCTGGGAAATATTAATCTTTTAACGGGTGAAAAAGTGAAAGGTATTCAGTATTATAATCAGGCAGTCGCAAAAGGATACGATGATTTCCAGTTGTTTTATAATATGGGAATATTCTATGAAGAAGAGGGTGAAGTTGTTTTAGCTCTCAGAAACTATACAAAGGCGATTATAAAGGCTCCGCTTAAAGGAGAGATATGGATTAGAAAAGCCCGTATTTACATAAAGGAGAAAAGGTTTCACGAAGCCGTTCAGACCTTGGAGGAGATGGACATAGAATGCCCGGATTATTTTGAGGGCTATCATATGAAAATCCGCCTGTATAGTGAAATGAAAGAGTATGATAAAGCTCTTAATGCAGCAGCGTATGCAAGAAAAATATTTCCTGAGGATTCTGTTTTTGTCCTTGACCAGGCAAATCTCTATGCAAATTTGAGCCGGTTTGAGGAAGCACTGGAAATATTGGAAACAGAAGAAAGCAGAACAGGAAATAAACTGGACAAGAGAGAGACTGCCATAGAGCGGGCTCGTATTAATATTTTGATGGGAAATATGCAGGGGACAATTGACAGCTTAAAGATGGCAGTCAAAGCTTCCGGTGAAAGAATACCGCCTGAAGATGACCCGGAAGCGGCATACCTTCTGCTGAATTGCTATATTAATACCGGGGAATATGAACAAGCCCTGGCCAGTGCGAGGTCACTTAAGAGTATGGAGGAAGCAGGGTATTATACCCTGGCAGCATATTATTTTGAACCGTATTGCATGAGGATGTTGAATCAGGAAAGGGAATCAAAAGAATTATATCAGCTGGGGATTGAGAAATTACGCAGTCATTCGTTGCAAAATCCCCAAACCCTGGATGCCTATGTTTTCAGAATGCTGTGCCTGAAGGATTTGAAAATGTATGAAAAAGCTTTGGAACTTTCAGATTATATCATTAAAGTAAAAGATAATTCAGGAGAATTTTATGCAATCCGCGGAGAGATTTTAGCTGAGATGGGAAGAGAAGAAGAGGCAAAGGCAGCAAAAGCAAAGGCTCGCAGCCTGGGTGGACTGGCAGCTTTATTAATTGGAGACAACGAGTAAGGAAGGTGGGGGGACCATGCTGAAAATAAATACAGATTCGCTGAAAAAATCCAGAGCGACCTATCAGGAACAGGCACAGCGGATGACAGATTTAAAAGTAAAACTGGCGGCTGCAGTTGATGAAATTAAAGCTGGCTGGGATACAAAAGCCGGAGATGCATTTTTTGAAAAGTACAATACGGAATGGGAGAAGAACATCACTGATTATATCGAGGTTATCCAGCACATGTCAAATAATATGCAAATAGCGGACAGCAAGTACCAGACGGTTTTTGATACTGCTCAGAAGATTAAATTGCATTGAACTATTTAGTCATAATTGAAAGTAAAATGCCGGGAGATAAATAATAAGCAAAGGGGGAGAGGTCATATGTCTGATTTTATATTGGAATATGAGTGTTTGGAATCAATTGTACACTATTCCAAAGCCCTGGGAAAACGGGCGGAGGAATATAGCGAAGGCCTGGAAAGTAAAATTATAAGCGGGATTGGAAATGTCACGGGAGGAGCTTCAGGATATCTAATCCAGGCAGCCGATTCTGTGAGGGATAAAATCAGAGCATTAAAACAGAAATCCGATGCATTTAACAGCTTTGCAGAAGAAGTTACCAATCTTCTTGAAGTTGCAGAACAAATGGATCAGGAGGTAGCGGATGCCATAGCAGGGCAGGGTGAATATTCTCCGGAACATCATAAAAGTAATTGGTTTGAAGAATGGAAGACTAAACTGCTGAATATATTGTCGGATACAAAAAACGCTCTTCTTCTGATAGGGACCGTATTGCTGCTCAAACTGGTAAATGAGTATGAGTCCCTGGAAAATACGATTAAGAAGTGGTATGAAAATGCGAAAAAGGAAGTAAAGGAAATATGGGATAAGATAGAACTGGCTAATACTGTTCTTAGTTTGTCAGAGCTAGCCGTTATTGCTTTAATTGATGTGAAAACAGCATGGCTGTTAAAAAATCTTGGATTGAATTTCCTGGTCCCTGACTATTCCGGCTTGAACGAAAGTGGAAAAGATGGTAATCTAGACTTAATAAGCGTCATCCAAAAAATGTATGAATTTTCAAGGAATGTAAATGACTTTATGGCCGGAGGAGCAGTCTCCATCGATAATAATATATATTTTGGGAGCTTACAAAAGTCAAGTGGATTTGATGAAGCATTACAACCTGACACTTCAGCCTTTAAATGGGGTAAGGCTATAACAGATGCTGCATTATTAGTTACAGGCGCAGCCGGATTTGTCATCGGTGGCTTGGGAGAAGCCGGAGGAGTAGCACTTAATGCAACAGGGATAGGAGCTGCAATTGGAATACCATTAAGTGTGGAAAGCGCTGTTCTTATGGGTGCTGGGGAAACGCTTGTCATAAACAGTTCTAGAAACTTGGTTAATGACGGATTCAATCTGATGTCTGGGGAGGGGAAAGCTAGTAATGAGGGATCAGATAATCTTAAACCTGAGAGTCTCCTGGATGAACTTGCAAAGAGTGGGGTGAAATATAATCCGGATGATGTCGTTGCTGTAACTAAGACAGCAGATGGTAAGCTTGTATGGTTAGAAAATGGTAATTCCAATGCCGGATTAGAGCATATTATGAATCATGCAGATGATTTTGCAGCACAAGGAATTTCTAAAGATGAGATTTCCAATTATGTAATGGACGCTTTGAAAAATGGTAAAATAGTGGATTATCAAGGAAGAGGAACAGGTAGACCGATATATGAATTTATATATAATGGTGAAGTGAGGAAGGTTGCCATAACGACTGGAAATAATGGATTTGTAGTTGGAGCCAATCCAGTTTCGACTAAGTAGAAGGAGAAGAAGTATATGAAAAAAATAGTTATAAAGTTAGAGTATAAATGTTATCCAATGTGGATTTATGAAAATAAATTTGTAGATAATGATTTGGTCGAAGAATTAGCCAATGATAAAGTCATAGATGATAAATTAGCGGATATTCAAAATAAATATGACGCTTTATTTATTGATGATGGAACCGAATTTTCGTTTAAAGGTTTTACAGATAGTGAAGAAAAGAAAATGTTTCAAAAAGAAGTGAATGATGCTATAACATATGTAAAAGATAAAACAGGTGGTAAATATATCGTTGAAGATGGTATAAATTATGATGAACTCTAAAAAATAAGTAGGATTAAAACTGACATACATTGTATAGGTCAAGATAATTTCTTTAACGTTTCTTAATATGGTAAATGGCATTAGGATAAATAATCTATTTTATTTGAATAACTACAAAATTACAGTATTGGAGATTTCCTTCATCTGAAAATGGCGGGACATCTCCGTTTGTATTTTACCGGGTCGTTTACAACTCCGCAATTCTTAATCATAATGGAAAGCAAAACATCGGGAGATAAATAATAAAAAAGGGGGAGATACGTCATGTGTCTGATTTTATGTTGGAATATGAGTGTTTGGAGTCAATTGTACACTATTCCAAAGCCCTGGGAAAACGGGCGGAGGAATATAGCGAAGGCCTGGAAAGTAAAATCATAAGCGGGATTGGAAATGTTACGGGGGGATCTTCAGGATATCTAATCCAGGCAGCCGATTCTGTGAGGGATAAAATCAGAACATTAAAGCAGAAATCCGATGCATTTAACAGCTTTGCAGAAGAAGTTACCAATCTTCTTGAAGTTGCAGAACAAATGGATCAGGAGGTAGTGGATGCCATAGCAGGGCAGGGTGAATATTCTCTGGAACATCATAAAAGTAATTGGTTTGAAGAATGGAAGACTAAACTGCTGAATATATTGTCGGATACAAAAAACGCTCTTTTTCTGATAGGGACTGCATTGCTGCTTAAACTGGCAAATGAGTATGACTCCCTGGAAAATACTATAAAGAAGTGGTATGAAAATGCGAAAAAGGAAGTAAAGGAAATATGGGATAAGGATATCTTTATTTTTACAATTATTATTTTGCATTTGTCAGTTATATATATAAAATCATTACGATTAGTACACCACCCACTTCTGCCATTTAAAAAGTGAATTGATTAGAAGAATCCCGTTTTGGGACCATTATTGGTAAACAGAGGTACTGGAGGAACTCGCCTCCAATATAGCAAATTTCATAAAGGAAAATCCAAGAGTATCAGGACAAATAAGTCATGATGCCTTTGTTTTTAAATATCTTTTTAAAGCACTGACAAGCTCCAAATTACAATTTACATAACTTGAAACTTAAAACTGACAGTGATATAATTGAAAAATCAGAGAAATAAGAAATATGCCAAACCTAAAATTATTTTTCCAGAAATATTAGAACTTTGAAAGATGGATTGTATATAACTACTATTGTTATAGTACGAGAGGTGATGATTTTGGATAAGATCTCGTTAGATAAAGAAATAATACTCAATGCAACAGAAGAAGTTATTCGCCGCTTCGGACCAGATAAAGCGAGTATTTCTGACGTAGCAAAGTCATTAAAAGTTAGTCATGCTGCGCTTTATAGATATTATAATGGAAAAACGGTTCTTTGGAATGCTGTTACGGAACGCTGGCTTTCAAATTTGCATGCTTCTTCAAAGGATATCTTAAAAGAAAATAATCCTGTGGATATTAAACTTTTTCGTTTACTTGAAGACTTTGCGGAAGCGAAACGCCGCAGTGCTGTTAATGACCCGGAGATGTTTGCTAATTATCTTAAACTAGCTCAAAGCTCAATGGATGTCATAGAAAAAAGTAAAGAAGATGGGATTAACAGTATAAAAGAGATTATAGTACAAGGAATTACAGAGGGGGTATTTTTTGAAGAGTGTCCTCATCAAGCGGCAATAACCGTATATCTTGCAACCAGCGTTTTTATTCATCCAAACTCATTTGATGTTCCTAATCGAAAGCAGAACATAGAATCTGTTATAAATCTTTTGATACGAGGACTTAAAAATCCTAATAAATGAATCGAGTAAGAAATAGATGCCAGTCCTTATCTTTTCACAGCATTTAGTATGAGAACTAACCTCAGGCTTTTTTTGAAGGTTGACAAAGCTCCAAATACGATGAGTTAAACTTTTTAGCCCTCGGCTTTCCAGGTAGGATTGTTGAGGGCATTATTTATACTCAAAAACTCTGACCATATTTTAGAAAGGATTGGCCACACT
>JAEXGM010000170.1 GCA_023450835.1 Bacillota bacterium
AGAGGATTAGGAAAATGAAAAAGAAAGTAAAAGTAAAGGGTGCCCTGCAGTCATATCTAAGATGGCCCCTCTTTTTGTCCTTGCTGTTAATAGCCATGGATATCGGTATCAATATGGCAGACAGAGAAGCCGGCATTATGATGAACGGCTTTGTTGTTGTGTACATTATCATAGCGATGGTCTTATATTTTTATAAACGGTCCAGTATACTGGGAGATATTGTCCGTTACGCTGCCGACTATGGGCAGGTTCAGAAACAGCTCCTGAAAGATATGGCGCTGCCTTACGGTGTCCTTGATTGTCAGGGCAGGCTCCTTTGGGGAAATAATGAATTCATTGAGGTGGTCGGAGACGAAAAGCTGGCCAAGAAATCCATAAGCCGGATATTTCCTGAGATTACGGAAGCAGTGCTTCCCGTTGATATGCAGGATCAGGTACTTCATCTTACAAAGGATAGTTTCTTTTATAAAGTAGTTCTGCGTAAAATCGTAGCAAACGGTTTCTTTGATGAGCAGGTCTGGGATGTGGCAGAAGACGGGCATGGGGATGATTCCAACAGCCTGATCGGAATATATATTTACGATGAAACAGAGATTAAGTCATTAGCCAGGCAGAACCAGGAACAGCGGATGATTACAGGCCTTCTGTATATAGATAATTATGAAGAGGCACTTGAAAGTATTGATGAAGTAAGACGATCGCTGTTAGTTGCATTGGTGGACCGTAAGATCAATAAATATATGCAGAGTATTGATGCCATTGTGAAGAAAGTGGAGAAGGATAAATATATCTTCATTTTTAAACATAAATATCTGACGCAGCTCCAGAATAACAAGTTCAATCTTCTGGAAGAAGTAAGGACAATCAACATCGGTAATGAGATGTCCGTGACTATCAGTATCGGCCTTGGTGTTAATGTGGAGTCCTACCAGACGGGTTATGAATATGCCAGAGCGGCTATTGACCTGGCACTTGGAAGAGGCGGAGACCAGGCGGTTATAAAGGATGGGGATAAGATATCTTATTACGGCGGAAAGAGTATTCAGTTAGAGAAGAGCACCCGTGTAAAGGCCCGTGTAAAAGCTCATGCCTTAAAAGAATTCGTAGAAGCAAAAGATAAAGTTGTAATTATGGGCCATGCCATAGGAGATGTGGATTCTTTTGGAGCGGGAATCGGTATTTACCGCATTGCAAAGACGCTGAATAAGAAAGCCCACATTGTTATAAATGAAGTTACCACTTCTGTCAGACCTTTGATGACCAGATTTATTAACAATCCGGATTATGAAGATGATATGTTCCTAAAGAGTGAACAGGCAATAGGACTTGTAGACAACAATACTCTTCTGGTAATTGTCGATGTAAACAGGCCTAGTTATACCGAATGCAAGGAACTTCTGGGTCTTACCAAAACCATTGTAATACTGGATCACCACAGACAGACCGGAGAAGCAATCGAAAATCCCGTACTATCCTATATAGAGCCCTATGCTTCCTCTTCCTGCGAAATGGTTGCGGAGATCTTACAGTATATCGGAGACGGACTCCGGTTAAAGCAGGTGGAAGCAGATGCTATGTATGCTGGTATTATGATTGATACAAACAACTTCCTGACAAAAACAGGAGTCAGGACCTTTGAGGCGGCAGCATTCTTAAGAAGAAGCGGTGCGGATGTGACACGAATCAGAAAAGCCTTCCGCAGTGATATGGATGAATATAAGACCAAGGCGGAAGCCATCAGCGCCACGGAAGTCTATATGGAGCACTATGCCATTACGGTATGTGCCAGTGCGGGTATTAACAGTCCCACTGTTCTTGGAGCCCAGGTTGCAAATGAGCTTCTCAATATCAACAATATCAGGGCATCCTTTGTTCTTACGGAGTTTAATGAAAAGATATACCTCAGCGCCAGATCCATTGATGAAGTGAATGTGCAGCTTATTATGGAAAGATTAGGCGGCGGAGGTCACATGAGTGTTGCCGGCGCACAGTTTACCGGCTGTACTCTCTCAGAAGCTAGTTACAATTTAAAGACGACCCTTTCAACTATGAAGAAGGAAGGCGAGCTATAAGCCGGCGGTCAGAAGAAGTGATAAGTTCCGATACGTTTCGGAGGATTGAATAAAGGAGGCATTATACTATGCAGATTATATTAACACAGGATGTAAAGGCATTAGGCAAGAAAGGTGAAATGGTTAACGTAAGTGACGGTTACGCCAGAAATTTTATTCTTCCCAAAAAATTAGGTGTAGAAGCCAATGCAAAGAATCTTAATGACTTAAAGTTACAGAAAGCCGCCGAGGAAAAAAGGCAGAAGGAAATATTAGAAGAAGCAAAATTACTTGGCAAAGATATAGAAAGCAAGACTCTGGAAGTTAGAATAAAGACCGGTGAAGGCGGAAGAACCTTCGGCTCTATCTCTTCCAAAGAAATCTCCCAGGAATTAAAGACCCAGTATGGGCTTGATATTGATAAGAAGAAGCTTCAGGTAAATGACCCCATTAAAACACTCGGAACCCATACGGTTCCTGTTAAGCTGCATCCTCAGGTAACTGTAGAATTAAAGGTGAAGGTTGTAGAGCTGTAAGGATGGAAGGCTACAGTCTTTCCGGCGGTTTGCCTGGGAGGCTTATATAAAGAGAAATCTTTAAGATGGTTTTAAGCTTGAAACTTAAAGAAAGCGATAGATACGGGAATTAAGGGAGGAAATACCGTGGATGAGGCATTTATAAAAAAAGTTCTTCCACACAATGGTGAGGCTGAGCAGTCAGTAATTGGCTCTATGATAATGGATAAGGATGCCATTTCAGCAGCAGCAGAATTCGTCAGCGGCGAGGACTTTTATGAGCAGCGTTTCGGAGTGCTCTTTGATGCCATTCTGGAATTATATAATGAAGGGAAGCCGGTAGATTTAATCACTCTGCAAAATAAGCTAAAAGAAAAGGAAGTACCGGAGGAGTTAAGCAGTCTTGAATTCTTCCGTGATATTATAGCTTCTGTACCGACCTCTGCCAATGTACGGTATTATGCCGGAATTGTAAAGGAAAAGTCCACACTGAGACAGCTTATTAAAGTAACAGAATCCATTTCCAATGAATGTTATCTTGATAAAGAGAAGCTGGAAAATATCTTAGAGGATTCGGAAAAGAAGATGTTTGACATTCTTCAGAAGAGGAATACCGGAGATTTTGTAGGTATCAGGGATATTGTATTCCAGTCTCTGGAGAGTATTGAAGCCGCTGCCCGTAATAAAGGAAGCGTAACAGGTGTTGCCACCGGTTTTTATGACTTGGATTATAAGACAGCAGGGCTTCAGCCCTCGGATCTGATTCTGATAGCTGCGAGACCTTCCATGGGTAAAACAGCCTTTGTATTAAATATAGCAGAGCACGTAGTATTAAAAGGAAATGTAACTACGGCCATTTTCAGTTTGGAAATGTCAAAGGACCAGCTTGTAAAGCGTATCATGTCCATGCACTCAAAGGTTAATTCCCAGTCCATAAGGACAGGTGAATTATCTGATGAGGACTGGATCAAGCTGGTGGAAAGTGCCAGGGAAATCGGTAATTCCAACCTGATTATCGATGACACTTCCAGTATTTCCATCGGTGAGCTTCGTTCCAAATGCAGAAAATTTAAACTGGAACATAACCTGGGATTGGTAATCATTGACTACCTTCAGCTGATGACAGGCAGTAAGAAAAATGAATCCAGACAGCAGGAAATCTCGGAAATATCAAGATCTTTAAAAGGAATTGCCAGGGAATTGAATGTCCCTGTCATTGCACTGTCCCAGTTAAGCCGTGCCGTAGAGCAGCGTCCTGATAAAAGACCCATGCTCTCAGACCTTCGTGAATCCGGTGCTATCGAGCAGGATGCGGATATTGTTATGTTCATTTACAGGGATGATTACTATAATCATGATTCGGAAGAAGCGGGCATATCAGAAATTATAATCGGCAAGCAAAGAAACGGTCCCACAGGTACCGTGAAACTGGCATGGCAGTCACAATATACGAAGTTCGCCAATCTGGAGAGAAGTTAGTTTGAAAATATGTTGCATCTTACATACTTTCTATTTGGACAGTATCGAAGTCCGCGATGTGCATGGGGATTAGTGTGAAATAAAGAACATTTCACATCCGACACCCAGTGGCCTCACGGCCAAATGTCCGTTAGTGTGAATTATTGAAAAGCATAATTCACACAAGTGCGAAATCCTCGGCGCAATCTTGCGGCAAGTTGGAAAGTGCCTGCTTTTATTTAATAAAAGCGTGACAAAATATCATGATATATTCTATAAAACAGACTTTCAGGAGAAATTAATTTCTTTTGAGAGTCTGTTTTTGATTGCCGCCGTGTTTTTTTATGCCATAGTGTCGAGGAGAGTGGAAAGAAAGTATCTGCTTTTTATTGCAATGGACAGGCTCTATGCTATAATAAAATTAATGTAAATAAATTACAAACACAGGAGGATGAGGAATGCAGGAAGTGCGCTATATCATATCGGAGGCCTCGAAAAAAGTAGATGTTGAACAGCATACGTTACGGTATTGGGAAGAGGAGCTGGATTTACATATAACCCGGAATGAAATGGGACACAGATATTATACGGAAGAAAACATAGAAATTTTTAAAGCTGTTAAAGTATTAAAAGAGAAGGGCTACCAGCTAAGAGCCATTAAGATGCTCTTACCGGAATTGGAAAAGATGAAAAGTACGGATGAAAATGAAATCGGCAAGATGAAGGATGAATGGGATAAAAAATACGTGGAAGAGCTGGTTAAAGAAGAACCGTTGAGTATCTCCGTAACAGAGAAGAATCTGCCAAAGAGTGAAGAGGGAAATACCTATCCTAAAACAGAACAGAAATTAAGTCAGTTCAAGGCCATTATGCAGGGCCTTTTTGTTGAGGCCTTAAGAGACAATAATGAATTGATGGCTGAAACCGTAAGTGAAACCGTTACGGACCATGTGATAAAAGAAATGGACTATCTGCTGCGAATAAAGGAAGAGCGGGAAGAGGAAAGATACAAACAGTTTGACAAGACATTAAGAGAAATCCAGTTAGGAAGAGCGGAAGCGGCAGCCGGTCTTATGAAGAAACATAAAAAAGCCTTTGGCAAACCAAAAAAATTCAGGTAATAAAAAAAGACCGCGGCTTGACTCTTAGAGTAAAGCGTACAGTCTTTTTCTTTGAATATATTAAGCTTCAATAGCACCTGTAGGACATGTAGCTGCACAAGCACCACAATCAAGACAGGCATCAGCATCGATTTCATAGTGGCTAGCACCTTCAGAAATTGCTCCAACAGGACATTCTCCTGTACATGCGCC
>JAEXGM010000219.1 GCA_023450835.1 Bacillota bacterium
CTGCTTCCATATTACTCCCTCTGTAATACTCATCTTTGAGTTATGTTCTATTTTCATTTGTTCATCCTCTAATGTTTTACTTATAGGTCTGTACTTTTATGCCAATAAATACGATTTTAACACTGAGGCTTTCGGAAATCAATATTCTTACTACTAAAATATAAATATATCAGAGTTTTGAAATTAGAATTTTAGAAGTTTCATATGTTATGTTAAAAAAGTACCCCTTGCTCTTCTTAATTTATCTTAATATCATAAACAACAAGAGTAAGAGGTACATGGAAATATCAATAATATCTGTTCTGTTTATTCAGATATCTGTGCGGTTTTTAGCAGATAGTCAACTACTTGGTTTAATTCGGTAGAATCACTGGCTGCATCTGTAACAACAACCTCAAATAAATGTTTGTTTGTATAGATATCATAAATAGTTTGGTTCATTGCCACATCAGAATAGGTTAAAGTATATGATATTACAAATCCTTTTAAAGTATCGTTTTCATATGGATTCATGGCATAGTTCTCAACGGTTACATCCATACCTAATTGTGCAAATTGGGACACTAAAATATCTGTTGTAATTGCGCTATAGACCTGGCTTAAAGCATCAAAGTCGGGAGCTGAACTTAAATCATTCATTGATAATTCTATGCTGCATTTTGCCTCTGAACCATCGGCGGGAGTTGGGTATAAACTTAATCCTTTTACACCGTCCTTTGTACTTTCCAGCTTATTCCATGCTGTGGGGTATATGTAGGTTAAATCACCAAAAGTATCTGCCGCTGCTTTAAAGGGTGCGGCATCTACAAGAGGATTGCTTACCTTTACGTCCTTAACAGTGATGCTGCAGGTATAAGCTTTCTTGTTGACAGTTGCTGTAATAGTGGCTTTTCCTGCTTTTTTGGCTGTTACCAGGCCTGTCTTGCTGACAGCAGCAATTTTGGCATTGCTGGATTTCCATACTGCCTTTACTTTAGTACCGGTAACTTTTAATACTTTTGTTTTACCTACTTCAAGTGTTAATTTCTTAGGTGAGATTGCGATAGCAGCTGCACCTGCAGTTGCAGTAAAGGAACCCGGAAGAGCTAGCTGCACTGCCATTGAGAGTATTAATACGATGGAAAGCATTTTTGTAATTCTTTTTATCTGGTTCATTTTAAATCCTCCTCTTCTATTATACCGGTTATACCAGTCCTCCTATTATACACTGGTTTTATAATTATTTCCATATAATTATGGTAAATATTTCACAATATGTTATACTATAAGTACTTTTCCAGGAATTTACGGAATCGTAAAAGAAAAATATAGGATAGGAGTTAATAAAATCTTATGGTAAAGAAATTATTTCAAAAGTATTTTTCCATCACACTGATACTCACCTTAACGTTAACTGCCTTTTTACCACTTTCTCAGACAGTGTATGCAAGTGACTTGTCTGCGGCCTCTGCTTTGGCGGCTACTGTAGGCGATGAATCAAGTGCTGATGCAGTTAAGATTGCCGCTGATAAAGGGGCGAAGACACTGACCACTTTGTACGGTGCTGACAGTGTGTCTTACGCATTGATTGACAACGGAAATATTGTACTGTCTGATAAATTCATAAAAAGCAGTCATACGGCAGAAAGTGCCTCTGCTGATACATATGGAATAGGCTCTATCAGTAAGCTATTTACTACGACAGCTGTTATGCAGCTTGCTGACCTGGGGAAAATCAATCTGGATTCGCCGGTGGTGACATATATCCCGGAATTTACAATGGCGGATGAACGCTACAAAGATATTACGGTTCGAATGCTACTGAATCATTCTTCGGGACTTATGGGCAGCACACTGACAAATGCTCTATTATTTCAGGATGAAGATAACAGTGCACATGATAATTTTCTTACCAACTTAAAAACTCAAAGATTAAAGGCTGCTCCCGGTACATTTTCTGTGTACTGTAACGACGGCTTTACGCTGGCTGAGATTTTGGTAGAGAAAGTTACGGGAATGACTTTTTCACAATATATAAGAAGTAAGATATCTACCCCTCTTAACCTTACAAAAACAACAACACCGGAGGAAGATTTGACAAAGAGTTCTTTGGCCGGTACTTACTCTTCTCTCTATCCGTCAGCATTGCCGATAGAAACCTTTCATGCAATTGGAGCCGGTGGAATCTATTCTTCTGCGACGGACCTTTGCAATTTTGCACAGTTGTTTATGGCTTCCGGCAATTATCAGCCGGTACTGTCCGTATCCGCGGCCGGGGCAACGGAGTATCCCGAATATAGCAGAGGCTTTTGGCCAAGCGGCGGAAGTATTTTTTCCTATGGACTTGGGTGGGATACTGTAAATACATCTCCATTTGACACGTATGGAATCAAAGCTCTTACAAAAGCCGGTGATACCCTGCTCTATCATGGCAGCCTGATTGTTCTGCCTGATGAGAACATGGCGGTGGCGGTCTTATCTTCCGGCAGTGCCAGCACTTATAATCAGGTTATGGGCCAGAATATATTACTGGCTGCTTTAAAGGCCAAAGGGCGTATTGCTGAAATCAAACCTTCTTTAACCTTTACCGCTCCTAAGAAGGCAGCAATCACTGAGGATTTAAAGCAGTATGAAGGTGTTTACAGCAGCTTCGGCAATATTGTGAAAATTACGATGAAAGACAACGGGGTGCTTTCACTTTCAAGCCTGGTCGCTACGGGAACACAACTATATTATTACACAGGAGACGGTAAATTCTATTATACGGATGGCAGCTATTATCTATCCTTTGAGAAAGCGGCAAACGGTAATGTATATCTTTATCATTCCGGTTATGCTAATATACCTGGACTCGGGCAAACAAAGAGTGCCGGCTATTTGGGAGAGAAGCTTTCTGATAACCAGATTTCATCAAAGGTAGAAAAAATCTGGGAGAAAAGATCGGGTAAGAACTACTTCCTGTTAACAGAGAAATACAGTTCTGAAAACTATGCCTTTTCTGCTCCTTTTACAAAACTTCAAATGCTTGATGAGATAAAGGGATACTGGATGAACACGGCAATTGTAGATAAAAATACGGCAAAGAGTACATTGACTATTCCGGATAATTACGGAAGGGA
>JAEXGM010000186.1 GCA_023450835.1 Bacillota bacterium
GAAGGATCTCCGCCGTGCTCTCCACAGATACCAAGCTTGATGTTAGGTCTTGTAGCGCGGCCTTTTTCAGATGCCATCTTAACTAACTGGCCAACACCGTCCTGATCAAGTCTTGCGAATGGATCAGATTCGAAAATCTTGTTGGTGTAGTAAGAATCTAAGAACTTACCTGCATCATCACGAGAGAATCCGAAGGTCATCTGAGTTAAATCGTTAGTACCGAAGGAGAAGAATTCAGCTTCTTCAGCGATTTCGTTAGCAAGTAAAGCTGCACGAGGAATCTCGATCATAGTACCGATATGGTATTCGATGTCAGATCCTTTTTCAGCCTTAACAGCTTCTGCTGTCTCAACTACGATATCTTTAACGAATTTTAACTCTCTCTTCTCGCCTACTAAAGGAATCATGATTTCAGGAATGATGTCGAAGCCTTTTTCCTGCTTAACTTCGATAGCAGCTTCCATAACAGCTCTTGTCTGCATCTTAGCGATTTCAGGATATGTTACGGCAAGACGGCAGCCTCTGTGTCCCATCATAGGGTTGAACTCGTGTAAGGAATCACAAGTAGCTTTAACTTCTTCAACAGAAAGACCCATATCTTTAGCTAATGCAGCGATATCGTCATCTTCTGTAGGTACGAACTCATGTAACGGAGGATCTAAGAAACGGATAGTAACAGGTCTTCCTTCCATAACTTCATATAAGCCTTTGAAATCACCTTTCTGGAAAGGTATTAACTCGTTAAGAGCTTCTTCTCTGGCTTCAACAGTCTTAGAAAGTATCATCTTTCTAATCTTGTGGATTCTTTCACCTTCAAAGAACATATGCTCTGTACGGCAAAGGCCGATACCTTCAGCTCCGAACTTAACAGCGTTAGCTGCATCTGCAGGAGTATCTGCATTTGTTCTTACCTTTAATGTTCTGATTTCATCAGCCCATGTCATAATTCTATCAAAGTTACCGCTGATAGCTGCTTCTACAGTAGGGATATCTCCAATGTAGATATTTCCTGTAGAACCGTCAAGAGAGATGTAATCTCCTTCTTTTACAGTCTGTCCAGCGATTGTAAAGTATTTAGCTGCTTCATCAATTACGATTTCACCACAACCGGATACGCAAGCTGTTCCCATACCACGAGCAACAACGGCTGCGTGAGATGTCATACCACCACGAACAGTTAAGATACCTTCTGCTGCGTGCATACCTTCGATATCCTCAGGGGATGTCTCAAGACGAACAAGAACTACTCTTTCACCTTTTTCATGGTTCTTCTTAGCATCTTCTGCTGTGAAGTATACTTTACCGGCTGCTGCACCAGGAGAAGCAGGAAGAGCTTTACCAACAGGTGTAGCTGCCTTTAAAGCTGCAACGTCAAATCCGGGATGTAATAACTGATCTAAGGATTTAGCTTCGATTCTTGCGATAGCCTGTTCCTTTGTAATCTTTCCTTCGTCTACTAAATCGCAAGCAATCTGAAGAGCAGCGGGAGCTGTTCTCTTTCCGTTACGTGTCTGTAAGAAGAAAAGTTTCTTGTCTTCGATTGTGAACTCCATATCCTGCATATCTTTGTAGTGATTCTCTAAAAGAGTTGCAATTCTCATGAATTCAGCAAAAGCTTCAGGCATGTCCTCTTCCAGCTTAGTAATAGGCTGAGGAGTTCTGATACCGGCAACTACGTCTTCACCCTGAGCATTGATTAAATACTCACCGTAGATCTTAGCTTCACCAGTGGAAGGATTACGTGTGAAAGCAACACCTGTACCGGATGTATCGCCCATGTTACCAAATACCATGGCCTGTACGTTAACAGCTGTTCCCCAATCTCCAGGGATATCATTCATTCTTCTATAGTAAATAGCACGAGGGTTGTCCCATGAACGGAATACTGCAGTAACAGCTTCGATTAACTGCTCTGTAGGCTCCTGAGGGAAATCTGTACCTTTTTCAGCTTTGTATAAAGCTTTGAACTGAGTAATAACCTCTTTTAAATGATCAGCAGTAAGTTCAGTGTCGAATTTAACACCTTTCTTCTCTTTGATTTCGTCTAAAACTCTTTCGAATTTTGCTTTGCTGATTTCCATAACTACGTCAGAGAACATCTGGATAAATCTTCTGTAGGAATCATATGCAAATCTGGGATTTCCTGTTTTCTTAGCGAAACCTTCAACAGCAACGTCAGTTAAACCTAAGTTAAGGATTGTATCCATCATACCA
Source organism: Bacillota bacterium (assembly GCA_023450835.1). Lineage (GTDB taxonomy): Bacteria > Bacillota > Clostridia > Lachnospirales > Lachnospiraceae > Anaerocolumna. The sequence continues at coordinate 2,215 of JAEXGM010000186.1, forward strand.
GGCATGGAAGCTCTGGCTCCGGAACGTACTGATACTAATAAAGGATTCTCTGTATCGCCAAATTTCTTTCCCTGCTGATCTTCTAAGATTTTGAGTGCATCAAAAATCTGTCCTTTGATTTCATCAGTAATTTTCTTTCCGCTGTTATAATAGTCGGTACAAGCTTCAGTTGTTACAGTAAAGCCCTGGGGAATGGGAAGTCCTAAATTAGTCATTTCTGCTAAGTTAGCACCTTTACCACCAAGCAGGTTTTTCATATCTGCTTTACCTTCTTTGAACAAATATACCCATTTTGCCATTTTGGTAATTACCTCCTAATAAAATTTCAATATTTTGACTTTCTAGTCACCACTTAACATTATATCATAACATTGGCATATAAGGAAAGATTTTTTTCCTTTAAAATTTTATAAAAATGATATAAAATATCAGTTATTTCTTTCCTTATGTCAATTGTCACTTCCTAAAACTCAAATTTCTTTTCAAAGTATGCCTTTAAATCTTCAATGCGGATTCTTTCCTGCTCCATGGTATCTCTGTCACGAACGGTCACGCAGCCGTCTGTTTCTGATTCAAAATCATAAGTAATACAGAAAGGTGTTCCGATTTCATCCTGTCTTCTGTATCTCTTACCGATGTTACCTCTGTCATCAAATTCACAGTTATAAAGCTTGCACAGATCGGTAAAGACTTTCTCTGCTCCCTCTGAAAGTTTCTTGGAAAGCGGAAGCACACCAATCTTAACCGGTGCAAGGGCTGGATGAAAACGAAGCACGGTACGGATATCTCCTTCTCCTAAATCCTCTTCATCGTAGGCACCGCAAAGGAAGGCTAAGGTTACTCTGTCCGCTCCAAGAGAAGGTTCAATGACATAAGGAATATATTTAATTTTCTTTTCATCATCAAAGTAGCCCAAATCTTCCTTGGATACATTCTGATGCTGGGTCAGGTCATAGTCTGTTCTGTCTGCAATACCCCATAACTCACCCCAGCCAAAGGGGAATAAGAATTCAATATCAGTGGTTGCCTTACTATAGAAAGAAAGCTCTGCTGCTTCGTGGTCTCTGACACGCATTTCTTCTTTCTTCATACCAAGTGCCAGCAGCCAGTCGATGCAGAACTGTTTCCAGTAAGCAAACCATTCAAGGTCGGTATCCGGCTCGCAGAAAAATTCAAGCTCCATCTGCTCAAATTCTCTTGTACGGAAAGTAAAGTTTCCTGGTGTGATCTCGTTACGGAAGGATTTACCCACCTGTCCGATACCAAAAGGAATCTTCTTTCTGGAAGTTCTTTGTACATTTTTAAAGTTTACGAATATACCCTGTGCAGTCTCAGGTCTTAAGTATACTACATTCTTCGCATCCTCTGTTACGCCCTGGAAAGTCTTAAACATCAGGTTGAACTGGCGGATATCAGTGAAATTATGTTTACCGCATGTAGGGCAATTTATACTATGTTCATCAATATAAGTCTTCATCTCTTCCTGGGACCAGGCATCTACCGCATTCTCAAAGTTGATGTCATGCTCTGAGGCATAATCCTCAATAAGCTTGTCGGCACGGAATCTTTCGTGACATTCCTTGCAGTCCATCAAAGGATCGGAAAAACCGCCCAAATGTCCGGAAGCTACCCAAGTCTGAGGGTTCATTAAGATGGCGCAGTCAACACCTACATTGTAAGGGTTTTGCTGTATGAACTTTGACCACCAGGCTTTTTTTACGTTGTTCTTCAGTTCTACTCCAAGGTTTCCGTAATCCCAGGTATTTGCAAGTCCTCCGTAGATTTCAGAACCGGGGTATACAAATCCTCTTGCCTTGGCTAAGGCTACTATTTTTTCCATTGTCTTTTCCATCGTAAATCTCCCTCCGCCTCTTTAGGCTTAATAACATACAAAATAACATGTAAAACATAAATCCTTTTCACTTTCAAAATGCAATTCCGAAGCAGACCTGCGAAATTGCATAAGTTTGTAATTCTTACATAAATTATGGTTTATATATGATAATCGTCGTTGCACCATCCGCAGACTCTATATGGTGCTTATCCACCAGTGTTCCGCCAGAATAATATTTTATAGTACCTTGCAGCAAAACGTCAAGCTTCTCTTTCAGAACCAGTACCTTATATTTATTATTTTCTAAAGCCTTACTTAAGGTTACGGTTTTGTTCTTCTTTACTGCGGAAAAGGTCTGAGGCAATTCAATCCCTGCATTATTTGCATCCGCCGTGTTCAAGAGTTTAACATCCGATTGATTAAACCCGTTATAATCATCAATGGTCGCGTAGGTAATTACTAACACTGCATTGGAATCTTTCATCTCCAGATTCTTTTTAGCAACCCCTTCGTTTCCCTTCGCCGTATTATACTGGCTGATCTTATCAGTGACATATTTGTCTAACTCGGTAAGATTATAGTAAGCTTTATCAAAGCTTTCAACGGTACCGGCTTCCAGGCTGCCGTCTTTCGTTATCAGTAAGGTGTTCTTTTGTATATTATTCGCATCGATTTCTTTATTTTTACTACAGCCTGCAAGCATTACGAGACATAATATAAGGGCTGTACTAAAAATCAACTTCTTCATAATTGTACCTGTTGCATCTCACAGAACAGCCTGTGATAGTGAGCCTGTCTGTGGCAATCCTTTCAATTAAAATTTTCTCGTTAAAGTCTTTATCATTGTAACCTTAAAAACTGTTAATTTCAACCTAAAATTATGGCAATAACATGATATTCAGGATTTTTAAGGATTTCAATTCTCTGTCAATTTGTACCTTTGCATGGCTGTCCACCAGCACTTCTAATTCTTTTAAAACCTCATCGGACACCTTAAAAGTATAGAGTTTTGTCAGAGGAGCGCTTAATATGTACTGCAGAGTATAAAGGGCTGCACCGGATATTCTTATCGTATCCATGTTACCTGTATGGCACTTCGCGCAAAGAACCCCAGAAAGACTGATACTATAGTATATCAAATCTTCTGCTCCCGTACATTTCACGCAGGAAAATACCTGCGGCGCCACTCCGTTTATCTGAAAGAGGCGAAGTTCATATATCCTTCTTACCAGTACTTTTCCGACATGGGGAAGACTCAATGCTCTTAAGGACTGATATAACAGCTTAAGTGCCTCTCCTCCATCTTCGAATTCATGACAATAATAGTCGGCAAGCTCACAAAAATACATCCCGAAATAAGCCGCCTCCGCATCAAGCCTTAATTCCTCAAAGTAATTTGTTATATTAACAGACATAATTGAATAAGCACTTCTGCCCTCATACAATTCAAATGTTCCAAAAGAAAATGGATTGCTGCATGCTAAAAAGGCACTACCGGGTTTTCTAGCGCCTTTTGCAAATGCTGTTATTTTACCTTTTTCTTTTGTAAGTATAACCAGTCTTTTATCATACTCACCCACGGGCATGGCTGAAAGAACCATTCCCGTCACAGCCAATGCCATCATCCAGGCTGCCATCCTCTCTCTTGCTGCCGTTTCTCATTTCCATTCCTTTTTCTACGGTACAAGCAATGTAACTTAAATAATCGTATATGTTTCCGCTTTTTGCAAATCTTTCCCAGTGTTCTTTATTCTGCATTTTATTTTCCCCCTTCAAAAACAGTCTAATGTTTACATCTAATGTTTACATTAAGAGCATGCCCACATCAGAGCTGTTTTAAACCGGGAATACTATCCAGCCTGGGAACTATTTTTATACTTTATTACATGTCACGTTTGTCGTAACCGTAATTTTTAATGAGAAAATCACTGTCACGCCAGTCTTTTTTAACCTTGACCCAAAGCTTTAAATTCACCTGCATGTCGAGAAGATTTTCAATTTCTCTTCTTGCCTGCATGCCAATTTTCTTGAGTTTTTCTCCGTTTTTTCCGATGATGATGCCTTTATGGCTATCTCTTTCGCATACAATGGTAGCATCAATATCAATCATACTGCCGTCTTTTCTCTCTTTCATACGGTCAATCGCCACAGCAATTCCATGAGGAATCTCATCGCTTAGAAGCCTTAAGGCTTTCTCCCTGATCAGTTCTGCCGTAATCTGCTTCTCCGGCTGGTCCGTAATGGTATCTTCATCAAAATACATAGGGCCCTGGGGCAAATATTTAAAAATCGTACGAAGAAGTTCCTTGGTATTCTCACCCTTTAAGGCAGACACCGGAACGATATCCGCAAAAGAATAAAGATCTTTATAAGCATCTATAAACTTAAGTATTTCTTCTTTCTTAACGGTATCAATTTTATTGATAACAAGAACCACCGGGGTCTTTACGGCAAGCAGTTGTTCGGCAATATGCCTTTCACCGGCTCCGATAAAAGTAGAAGCCTCTACCAGCCACAGTACCACATCCACTTCCTTCATGGTACGCTCTGCTATGGAAACCATATATTCTCCCAGCTTGTTCTTAGCTTTATGAATACCGGGAGTATCTAAGAAGATAATCTGACCGCTTTCCTCGGTATAAACGGTCTGTATACGGTTTCTTGTAGTTTGAGGCTTATCAGAGGTTATGGCTATCTTCTGGCCGATTAAATGGTTCATTAAGGTTGATTTGCCGACGTTTGGCCGTCCGATTAACGTTACAAACCCCGATTTAAATTCTTGTTTTTTCATTTATTATTCTTCACACTTTCTTTTGTCTTTGTATTTACATTTTTGTTTCTGTAATTATTTTGATAGATTCTTAACTTCCAGGAATAAGTCCCTGTTTTGTTCAATCTTGCTCTCACTGCCGATTACACAGAGATTGTCGCAGTCCATAATAGCTTTTACAATGTCAGAAAGCTTCCTGATATCTTCCTTTGTAACATGAAGAATTTCATCTCTCTGCTTTTGAACATCTGCCTCTGTGAGCCCTGTAATATATGCCCCCATGGAAGCATCCCCTTTCATACGAGGTGTACGGGGAGTATCAATACCGCTGATAGTACCGATGATATACTTTGTCATATCCCTGTCATCCGCTGTAAAGCTTCTGATATAATCCGCTGTCTTTTCATATATTTCATTGGTTTCCTTCAGATTAGGGTCACGGTATGAAGTAAAATAGCCGTTTCCGCTGATACTGGAAAAGCCGCACATACAGCCGTAGGCTCCGCCTTTTACACGGATGTTGGTCCAGAGATATTCATAACTTAAGATAACCTTTAGAACTTCCAGGGCACCGGTATATTCATAACCGGCTTTCATAAAGTTACCTGTTCTTGCTACATACTGCACCTGTCCGGAGGTTTTAAAGCCTTCGTTTGCCTTTATGAGTTCAAAGTGTTCATTTACTTTTTCTATGGGCTCTTCCTTTAACTGTTCTACAAAGGGAAGAAGCTTATCCTTTAAAGTATCCAGGCCTTCCTCATTGGAGGTAAAGCTGATAATCAGATTATCTCTTCGGAAAATATAATTCATCAAGAGCTTTAGCTTACTGATAACGTCATCTGCTTCTGCTGCAAAGTTTCCTTCCAGTCTCTCTACAAATTTATAGAAAGAAATTCCCTTTACTTCTTCGCTAAATCTTGAGCTTTCAGAAAAATATGACATGGCTCTGTCCACTGCTGCCGAATGTCCTGCTGAAGTCAGATGCATCAGTAATCTCGACTTGATTTCCGATATAATTTCAAGCAGACGCTTCTTATCATCCAATTTGGTAAAGCTTATAATTTCTTTTAGCAAATCAAAAGCATCATCCATTTCTTCATAAAGAGCTTTTACATCCATAATCAAAGCCGGAAGGTATTCATTCTGGGTATTCTTCTTACCATAGCAGCTTAGATCCGTGCTGATTCCTCCGGTATGGATGTTGATTTCATTGGACAGCTCCAGATATTTGTAGTGCTCTGTATCCACAAGTCCCAGTACGGAGGAAAGAAGTCCGATATAAGGCGTCAGTTCCTTCGGGATATCCTCCAGATCAAAAATCAGACGCATATAAGCTATTCCGTTAGTGAAAACATTATGATGAACAATGGTGATACCATCTATGTCTTTCTCATTATTATAGAAAGGCTGGGATTTTGTATCAATATCCTCTACGCTTAACAACGGAATACTTTCAAGTTCTTCCCTGGTGGAAGGTGTATCCTGATATTCTTTTAAGCTTCTCGTATCTTCAATCAGCTTCTCAAGTTCCTGACTGGAAAGGCTGTTCTTATAATTTTGTAACTTTTCTTTTAACTTTGCTTCCTTTTCAGAAGTAAGTCCTTTCTTCGGTGCAAGGGTTACCAATGCTATATGGGAACTGTTCAGCAAATAATTCTCAATGAGTCTTACATAGTAATCTGTCTGAATCTTAGCCTTTAAATTTTCAAAAATCGCATTGGAATTCAGTTTGATAAAGGGCTTGGAATCATCATATAACCAACTGCCAAGCATCTGAATGCCATACATAAGGCCCTTGGGAAATTGCCCAAAGTCTGCTTCCCTGTATTTGAACTCATAGTAATTAATAGCAGCGCGAAGGGATTTCTCATCCACGCCTTCTCTCACAATTTTCTCTAAGGTTTCTCTGATAATATTGATAAACGCTTCTTTTTGGTTGATATCCGCGTTCTTTGCAACGATTGAAAATATCGGCTGGTAAGTGTCACTGTCATAGCTGCTGATAATATCTTTTCCGATACCCGCATCTAATAAAGCCTGTTTTAAGGGTGAGCCCGGTGAGGACAGCAATACATATTCCAGTACCTGGAATGCCATGCACAATTCGCTGTCAAGGCTGGTGCCAATAGACATATTATAGCTGTAATAGGTGTTGTTAGCCAGCTCTTCCTGTTCACTCAAAGGATAAAAAGCCGTGATATCTCTTTGGGTCTTAAAGGCCTCCTGGAATTTAATTTCTGAATCCACGAAGTGATATTCAAACTGACTCAAATATTTCTCGTGGAGCCAGGAAAGCTTCTCATTGACATCCATATCTCCATACAGGTAAATATAACTGTTGGACGGATGATAATATCTTTTGTGAAAATCCAAAAATGCCTCATAGGTCAAGTCCGGAATATAGTCCGGATCTCCGCCTGATTCCACGCCATAGGCTGTGTCAGGAAACAGAGCATTCTGAATCGTACGGAATAAGAACTGTTCAGGAGAAGAAAAGGCTCCCTTCATTTCATTATAAACAACTCCGTTATAAATTAGGTTGCTCTCCATGCTCTCCAGCTCATAATGCCAGCCTTCCTGCCGGAAGATTTCTTCTTTTTTATAAATATTGGGATAGAATACCGCATCCATATATACATGCATCAGATTCTGAAAATCCTGCTCGTTGCAGCTGGCAACAGGATATATTGTCTTATCGGGATAGGTCATGGCATTTAGAAAGGTATTAAGTGACCCCTTGGCAAGTTCAATAAAAGGATCCTTGGCCGGAAAGTCCCTGGAACCGCATAAAACGGAATGTTCGATAATATGGGCAACCCCTGTACTGTCAAAGGGAGGTGTTCGAAAGCCCACAGAAAATACCTTATTGTTATCATCATTTGAGACAAGGGCGATTCTGGCACCTGTTTTCTTATGTTTTAACAGTACACCAAAACTATTTATGTCTTTTAACTCCTCTTCAAAAAGGAGCTCATACTCTTCTAAGCTGCCTAATTCCTTGCTGCTTTTTATATTTCTGGCCATATTGTACCTCCTTATATTATTGAATTTTCATTACTTCCCCTTTTATCATAATTTATATGATGGTATCCCCTTATAAACTATTGGATAGTATACCATATTTTATCAATAATGTCATGTATAACCTAAGTTTCGAATCTGCAAACAGGTTAAATGCTTCCATTCAGGGAAAGAAGTGCTTATATTCTTATATTTATTTCCATATATGTCCTTTAGTATACGTAAATGCATAAAAAGCCGGTTATTAACCAGCTTCTCATGCATTTATTATTCTATTATTCCGTTCCGGATTATTCAAAGAGAAAGTTGTTACATCCTTTATCAAAACAACTAATTATTAAAATCAACAGATATATTTCCTACTCCGCCGTCAATGTCAATTGAATTTTCTGCTGTTTTGTTATTCCAGGACATCTTCCCGTATTTGTTTCCATCAATATAGATATTTCCAACGCCGGGGTTTACTTTGATATTGTAGTCATCTGTTGAACCATTCAACTTCAGTTTGATATCTCCTACTCCTGCATCGATTGTATTTCTTCCGGAGAGTGTGCCCTGAATATAAATGGAACCTACTCCCGCATCAATATCTGTTGTATTTGCTGCTACGTCATCCAGAGTTATTTCTCCTACTCCGCCGTCAATATCAAGCTCCTCCGTCTTTATGCCATTTCCTTTAATATATCCTACTCCGGCATTGATATCAAGCTTTTCAGAACTTAAATCCTCTAATCTTATATTTCCGGCACCGGCATCTATCACCGTATCTCTGGCTTCAAAACCTTCGGGAAGATAAACGGTAATACGCGGTTTTGTGTGTACCTTTATGCCCCAATTGAATATGTTCCAGAAATCTGTTTTGGTACTGACCTTAAGTTCATTACCGGAGATAACCGCAGCATTAAAGTCTTTTGAAACATCAGTAGCCGTTACTCTGACTTTATCGCTGTCACCCTTTACAATAGAAAGTTCTCCGACTCCGTTTTTAATATTAAGACTTACAATTCCTTCAAATTCCTTATCAAAGTCCACAACATCCCCTCCCGAAGACTCTTCGTTCTTACTGCTTCGATCCGATACCTTTGATGTCACGTTTGTCAGAGTCATTACACCTGCGGTTATTCCGGTTACTATTGCTGTTATAATTACAATTGCCAGAAACATGGCGAAAGCCATTGCTGCATACTTTATAATTTTTTGAAATTCACTCATTTAATATCAATCCCTCCAAACATACAGGTGGAGTTTACATATATCGTCGGCTGTGATTCATCAAAGGTCTTGCCGGCCTTATTGCTTACTCCGCCAAAGATGGGTATATTGGATACTTTAACGTTGACATTGCCGGGCACGGAAATGTCGATTCCACCAAAGGCAACTGTTGCATTGATAACAATATCTTCTTCAATGATAGCTTCTCTTAAATCTAATTCCACACCTCCAAAGATTGCATTCATATTAGTTCCCATAAATCTTTCACCGCGTACATGATATTCATTGCCGGCAAAAATTGCTGAGTGCTGATTCATGCCTCCCTGGAATGTCACATTCTTAAACTCTTCCCGTTTTCCCCGAAAAGAATTGCGAAAGATAATACTAAATCCGATTAATACGAAAACCAGAGGAACAATTAATTTGCCTACTACATGAAAATCCACAATATTCTGCTGACCTAAAAAGAGCATTACGCCGACAGCAAGCCATATAAGATTACCTGTTCTGGGACCATTCTGAAAAATGCTCACAGCGCTGGGTATAATGATGAATAAGGTCCACCAGCCGGTAAAGAAAAGATTAAAATCCCACAAGTTCATTGCGTCTCCCCCGAATCCGACGCCCAGTATAATAAAAATAATCCCCCATATCAGATTAGATGCTGTTAATTTCATAATGAATTACCTCCTTGCTTTGATACTATAATCATACAAAAACCCAGATGTTTTCTCAAGTTACATTTGTCATATGTTTTACATGGCATCTGTAATATGTTCACTGTTGACTTTACAGACAATTTTCGATAGAATTTACATAGGTTTCACAATAATTTGTTTTGTGAACAAAAGAAAATCCATCTGCGCCAAAAATGCGCTGGAATAGGGGAATACATGTATCATTTTATTATTAATCCGCATTCCTGCACCGGAAAAGGACTGCACACCTGGCATAAGGTAAAAAAAGAGCTGGACAGACTCTCTGTTCCTTACGAAAGCTATCTGACCACACATCCCGGACATGGAAAAGAACTGGCGGAATATCTCTTTTCGAAGCATACCGGCACACTAAAAGTTGTCATCGTCGGCGGTGACGGAACACTGAATGAGATAATTAATGGTATTCCTGAGATGGAAAGAGCCCATATAGGCTATATACCCGCAGGCTCCAGCAATGATCTGGGAAGAAGCCTCGGATTGTCAAAGAACCCTGTTGTAAACCTCACGCGTATACTTAACAGCAGTTCGATTCATTTAATGGACATCGGTTTTGCTGTTACTCCGGATATGAAATTACAGAACCGTTTTTTAGTAAGCAGCGGTCTTGGTTATGATGCCTATGTATGCGTGGAGGCCCTTCGCTCTCCTCTAAAAACTTTTCTGAATCATTTAAAATTAGGCAAATTGACTTATATCCTCATTGCAGTCATGCAGCTTTTTGCAAGACCCTTTATGGAGGGAATGATCTCTGCTGACGGCAATGAATTTAAACACTATAAAAAACTTCTCTTAATTACCTCCATGATACAAAAATATGAAGGCGGTGGTATGAAAATGTCTCCGGGTGCAGACCCTAATGACGGAAAGCTTTCCATCTGCTTTGTCCACGGGCTTTCCAAATTACGCATTCTGACTCTGCTGCCCTTCCTGTTATTCGGCAAGCATACAGGCTTTAATGGTGTAGAGACTTTTGACTGCAGGGAATTAAGAATAAAACTTACAGCTCCTCATGCCATTCATTTAGACGGAGAATGCCCCGGACGTTTTACAGATGTTACAGTTACATGTCTTCCTGACAGGATTCAATTATTACAATAAAAATAAAGTAATACATACAAATGCAGAAAGAAGGTACCAGTTATGCCAAAAAGCACATCCTATACCACAACAGCCACTATCCTGTTTAGTATTTTGACACTTGTTCTTGAGTTTGGTGCATATTATTTTCTAACTGTTTCTATTTTTACTTTTTTATTTACTGCCTTTCTGGCACTGCTTTTCTGCCATTTGACGCTGACCATCAGCCAGCACTTTGAAACCTGTTTTAGTTATCAGCTCTTACATCTGCTGATGTGGGGAATCATACTCTTTCTGCTGTTTATCGGAAATGATTCCGACTTTATTTCTTACTCTTTACAGCTCTTTTTATTCCCTTTCATCCATTGGGCCTGCTGCGTTTTATACAGTATTTTAAGGAACTTGTGGGATGAGGGCGGGCGCTTCACCGGCTTTAAAAATTATTTCAGGAACAGTTCCCTTTTGTTTCTGCTGGTTTACGCAGCTTTTCTTGTATATTGGCTCTTCCTTTCCAATACGGACAGCAGCTTTCATACAGAGTCCTTTTCCGTTAATTTTATTCCCTTTTTAACCTTAGCAAGTCTCATAACGGACTTTATAGACAAAAACATAACCCTGTCCCACATATTTGCCTTCTTGGGAGACAGGGCTCTGATATATCTTCCCTATGGTTTCTTTTGTATTTTACTGGCCAGAAAACAGCCTCGCCTGATACGCTTCCTTTTACTTTTATTGTTTCCTTTTATAATAGAAGTATTACAGGGGATACTGCAGCTTGGCAGCAGTGACATTGAAGATGTTCTCTATGGATTGCTTGGCGGATTTTCAGGCGGTTTACTGTATCATCTTCTTAACCGCACTTACCAGAATGTAAAGGGCATGGATTTCCTTGCAACCTCCCGCCGTTTCTACTCAGGCAGAAGCTCCCTTCACTTTTAATTCAGTTCATGGCTTGACCAGAATTCTTTTACCAATCCTTTTAATTCACTCTTATTGACCACCTGATAGGGGAACCATTCCCTTGGAAAGAGCTCCTGATAACGGTTATCTAAAAACCGTTCCTCCAAAAGGAGAATCGCTCCCTTATCTTCCGTGGTTCTGATTACTCTTCCGGCAGACTGAAGTACCTTATTCATCCCCTGGTACAGGTACGCATATTCAAAGCCGCTGTTCTTCGTTTCCTGATAATATTTTCGAAATAACTCTTTCTCACCGCTTACCATGGGAAGTCCTGCCCCGACAATAACAGCTCCGATTAACCGGTCATGTTTCAGATCTATGCCTTCGCCGAATACCCCGCCCATGACACAGAAGGCTATTCTTGTACTATCAGGATTGACTGTAAAATCATTTAAAAAGCTTTCTTTTTCTTCTTCGGTCATGGAACTGCCCTGAACCACCACATTAAAGAGTATTCCTCTGGAAAGTTCCTCTATTTTATTTAACATCTGATAGGATGGGAAAAACACCATGTAATTTCCCTGCCTGCTTTCCGTAAAGGTCTTTATATATTCGATAATTTTTCGGTATTCATTTTCATTTCTTTTAGAGTACTTGGTACTTACATCCCTGCCCACAGCAATAAAGCGCTTTTCCTTCTCAAAAGGAGAAGGTGCATAAACAGCATAATCTTCTTCTCTTCCGCCAAGCTGTTCTTTGTAATACTGTATGGGCAGTAAAGTGGCAGAGAAAAACACCGCACTTCTTCCCTTATCCAACCGGCTTTTTAAGTTATCGGACGGGTCCATGCATAACAGCTTGATAAAGAACTCACCCTTATCCGTATAATCCGTATAAGTGATGTACTTATCATTGTACACATCATATATTCCAAGGAAATGCCTTATATTCATGTAGGTTGTAAGCACTTCCTCTTTCCCGTCAAAATCCTTGTGCTCAGTCAGAAAATCTTCATACTTGCTCATAAGGTGCATCAGGTGAAGTACCAGGTCTGAGACATTTTCCTGTTCCTTGGTCTCATCGCATTCCCTTTTTAATTTTAACAGGTCATTGTTTACCGTATCCAGCGCCTTCTCTAAATCCTTGTCTTTCCCTTTTACCAGACGTTTTACCTGAAGGATTTCTTCTTTCACCAGTACCGCGCTGTACATCTCCCTTGCACGGTCTACCAGATTATGAGCTTCATCAATTAAGAAGACATAATCATTCTTCTTTTCGTTCTGAAAGAAGCGTTTCAGATAAACATTGGGGTCAAAGACATAGTTATAATCACAGATTATCAAATCCGCCCAGGTTGCCGTATCCAGACACATCTCGAAAGGGCAGACATTATGCTTTTCGGCAAAGTAAAGAATCTTTTCTCTGGAAATATCATCTTCTGACACCAGTAAATCAAAAACCGCCTCATTTACCCTGTCAAAGTGCCCCTTTGCCCGCGGGCAGTTATCCGGATTACAATCGGCTTTATCAAGAATACATATTTTATCTTTCGCCGTAATAGTAACTGCTTTCAGAAGAAGCCCTTTTTCCGTTAACAGCTGCTTGGTCTCCTCCGCCACAGTCCTTGTAATGGTTTTAGCGGTCAGATAAAAAAGCTTCCCTGTCAGTCCTTCTCCCATAGCTTTTATGGCAGGGAAAACAGTGGAAATAGTTTTTCCTACTCCGGTGGGCGCTTCAATGAAGAGCCTTTTACTGCGAAGAATGGTTATATAGACATCCGAAACCAGTTTCTTTTGTCCTTCCCGGTAATGAAAGGGGAAGTCTATTTCCTTAATACTGCTGTTTCGTGTTCTGCTCCACTCAATCTGCCATACAGCCCATTTAGCATATTCTTTTATGAGATTTTCAAACCATGTGCTTAGAACACTGAACTCGAGAGTTTCCTCAAAGTATTTCTTCTCTTCCGTATCAAGGTTACAGTAGGTCATACGTATTCCGATTATATCAAGTTCATTCTGCAGGGCATAAATATAGGCATAGCACATAGCCTGTGCCTTATGCACCGGCACAGGCTCCGGCAGATATTCAAGGTCCATATACATCCCCTTGATTTCATCAATGGTTACCATGTCTTCCTTTATAATACCATCCGCCCGGCCTTCAACAACTAAAAGGAATTCAGTATCCCCTTTGGTAACAGGAAGGGTTATGCTTAAGGGAACTTCTGCCGTATAGCTGGCACCCATCTGCTTTTGAATCTTCCTGTGAATCCTGCTGCCCTCCTGCATAGCATCCGCTTCTCTTCTTCCCCCATGCCTGTTATCCAAATCCCCTGAGCGAAAAATGAATTCTACAAGATTCCTGACCGATATTTTAACTATTTCTGCCGTATCTCCCATTTGTTCCTCTTTTCACAGATTCTTTGCCCTCTCCAAAGGTAAGTAACCTAAAGTGGCCGGCAAAAATGAAAAGCATCCTTTTTGTTATCCGCCAAAGATGCTTTTGCCTTATTGTATCCGTATTTCCGGGCTAATAATAGCCTGTATAGTCTTCCTCATCATCGTCCCCATACATACCCTTCTCGTAGCCCTTTATCCAGTCTATATTACCGGTTCTTTTCTTTGTCTGAGGTTTTGACTGCTTCATGCTATCCTTTTCCAGTACCTGATTCTTACGTTCCAGAGCCTTTTTTTCCTTTTCCAGCCGTTTAATCGTTTCCATCTTATCCGTCTGAGGCTCTTTCTCCCTGCTCTGGCTGCTTCTTGCTTTTGAATCGCCGCGCTGACCTATGACATTCCCTTTTCCATGTTTTTTGTCATTCTCGTAGTCATCATCTTTATGAAAACCATATCCGCCGCCATAGTTATCCCTGCCAGACGTTCCATAGGATTTCTTATGTGCATTGTCTCTGTTCCCGGGCGTAAAAGGTCTACCGCTGCCGGCTGGTCTTGTATTGTTACTGTCCTTGCCGCTATAATTGACTGACTTATTATCTTTGTTATATCCCTGGCCTGTATACTTAGAGTAGGCATTGTTTCTGGTATCGCCTGTAGCTTTTGAATCATTGCTTCTTCTGTTATCTGGTTTGCTGCGTGTGTCTGATGTGCTGTGATTATACCTGTTGAATCCACGGTTATCTGTTGGCCTGCCGCCATCCTTCGCATTGATTGTAGACACGTAAGTTCTCCTCTCCCTTAGCAAAAGTCCGGGTCAAATCTATTGTCTATTTTATTCAATTTTTGATTCTTGTCAATATGTTTTAAGAAAAATATCTCAGTATTTCCCTTAAGTTTGCCTTGCATTTTAATGCCTAATCTGTTAAAGTCAAATTGTGATACAAAGGGAACAAAATAAGAAGAATTTGAAAAGTATTTTCTTATAATCCCGATATAAATATTTATGCCTATAAGCATAACAGGCATACTGAAAGAGAGGTATTTTAAATGAGCGAACACGTACACGGCCATGATTGCGGCTGCGGACATGATCATGACCATGAGCATGAGCATATGAATGTAACCTTAACACTGGATGACGGCAGTGACTTAGAATGTGAAGTTCTTTGTATATTCCCTGTAGGAGAGAAAGATTATATCGCACTCGTACCCGCTGACAGCGAGGAAGACGAAGAAGGCGAAATCTTCTTGTATCAGTTCATAGAGCATGACAATGACGAAATCGAATTGCTTAACATTGAAGATGACGAAGAATTTGAAGCTGTATCCGATGCTTTTGATGAGTTAATGGACAGTGAAGAATTTGACGAAATGTTTGGTGATGAAGAAGAAGGCGAAGACGAGGAATAATATTCTTCCCTTCTATAAAACAGAAAAACCGCCGGGCTGCTGTTTAGAATAACGCAGTTCGGCGGCTTTTTTACGTGCATATCTTTTATGTCTATGTTTCTATATTCTCCGCAAACCATTGAGCCGCTGCTCATTTTTATGCTCAAATACTATTTTCAGAAGTATCGGTGTGACAACTGTTGTAAGCAATACTACAAGTATGGTAGGAAGAAACACTTCCTGCTTTATAATATGGTTCTGCAGCCCGATATTTGCAGTGATAATTGCCACCTCACCGCGGGATATCATACCTACTCCTATCTGCAGGGCTTCGCTCTTACTCATCTTAAAAAGCCTCGCACCCATAGCGCAGCCTGCTACTTTACCAAGAACTGCTGCCGCAAACATAACCACAGTAATGAAGATTACCTTTCTGCTGATACCTTCTATATCTGCCTCCAATCCTACACTTGCAAAAAATATAGGGGAGAGAAAGCCGGAAGAAATTGCTTTCACATTCTTCTCAAGATACTCTTTATGCTGTAACTGCGAAAGTAACAGCCCGCAAAGATAGGCCCCTGTAATTGCCGCAATACCAAGACTTTCTGCCACAAACGCAATTGCAAAAGCAGCTGCAAGGCTAAAGGTAAGGAGAGTACGGTTTGGCTGTCTTCCATTTACAAGCCGATTTATAAGCTTTGGCAGAAATATTATTGCAAGTACTGCAAAAAAACAAAATAATGTTATGGAAGTCAATGTAATAATCAGTGAATTGCCTGAACCTTCACTTCTTATTGACAGCAGTACGGATATTAGGATAAGTCCAAGAATATCATCAATCACTGCCGCACCAAGAATATTAATACCGGCTTTTGTATTCAGTTTCCCAATTTCCGTTAAGGTCTGAACGGTGATACTTACACTGGTTGCTGTAAGAATCACTCCCACAAAAAGATTCACAAAAATATCCTTATAGAATAATAAGGCACTAAAGGTTCCTATTAATAGAGGTATTACGATTCCTAAGACTGCAATGACCAAAGAGGATTTACCGGCCTTTTTAAACTGCTCTGCATTTGTTTCAAGTCCGGCTAAAAACATCAGGAGGATGACTCCCAGATTGGAAAGCAGTTTTAAGTTATCATCATAGGGTATCAGGTTCAGTATTGCCGGGCCAAGAATAACACCTGCAATTAATGCCCCAAGTACTTCCGGCATTTTAAGCTTACGGCTGATTATCCCTCCTATTTTTGTGGCTGCAAGTATAATTGCAATAAAAAGCAAAGTCTTTTCCATATCTGGCTCCTGTCTGCATGATTAGCACATCTCATGTTTGCGTCTTTCCAACGGGCTGTATATTTGTGCCGGGGATTTTGCAGACACAAACAGGTGTGAATCATACTTCTCAATAATTCACACTATTCTTTATAAAATAAAAGTGAGAAGTCCTAAAGGACTTCCCACCCAAGAAGCCGGTTCTTGAAAGCAGTATGAACCGCCCAACCGAATTATTTCTGATATTATTGTCTTTATTTATACCATAAAAGTCTTTATTGGTCAATTAGCCAATAAAGTTAAAAGCCTGTTTTGAATACAATATTCTAAATTCATAGTCTTGTAGATGGATTTTTCTTCAAAGTAAATGGTAATCTTACCATCCTGATTGGTTTTAATGGAACCTTTTCCATAGGTTTTATGTTCTACGAGCGTACCTGGGGTCAAGGTATCCCGGTCTACGAGCATTTCCCCCACGAATCTGGACAAGGTAAGCTCCTTCCCATATCTTTCTTTGGAGGCATATATGTGCAGATACTCTTTCGCTCTGGTCACAGCTACATAAAAAAGTCTTCTTTCTTCTTCCATATCCGCTTCCAGAATTGCCTTACGATAAGGGGTTATTCCTTCGTTGGCATCTACAATGAAAACCACCTGGTATTCCAGACCTTTTGAACTATGCATGGTAGCTAAGGTTACTCTGCTTCCGCCCGTTTCCCTGGCTTCTTTCGCCTTTGTCTTCAATTCCTCTTTGTACTCTTCCATATGTAAGAACCATGCGGTGAAATTATCGTATCCTTTGGCACTTTCCGATAATTCATCCAGTACCTCAACCAGCTCCTCTGACTTTAAGTTCCTGACTCTGGCGTACTCTTCAATGAAACCCTCATAGCCTGCACCTTTTCTGATATAGGTAAGTGCACCGTAGGGATTCATGGTTTTAATCAGATTTAAATCATATTCCAGCTTATCAATGCGGTCAAGCATCCAGTCCTTATCACCGTAGAACTTTCTTAAATTCAAAAAGTCTATTTGGGATTCTTTTAAGGCTTCCCTGTTTATGTAGCGGTTTGGCCTATTGGAAATCTGGAGAAAATATCTCCTCTCCCGTTCTCCCATCGCCAATCTGATATATGCGATAATATCCTGTGCTATCCAATGTTCATAAAGATTTGGGATACGGTCCCGCATCTGAAAAGGGATATTATACTCCATCATCTTTTCCACCAATGCTCTTGGCTGGATATTGGTTCGAAATAACACGGCTATCTGTGAAAAATCAATTCCGCTTTTATTAATTTTTAAAATTTCTCCCACCACGGACAGGTTCTGGGCTTTTAAATTCTCAAAGGACCGTATGGCGACTTCTCCGCTTAAAGCCGCGGCGGATGTTATCTCTTTCCCGTAACGCCTGGTATTATTCTTAATCAGGGCAGAAGCACACTGTACAATCTTCCCGGCACACCGGTAGTTATTGGTAAGCTCAATCCTTTTGCTGTCTGCGTAATCGTCTCCAAAATGCAGCATAATCTCCGGTCTTGCCCCTCTAAAACGATATATAGCCTGATCGTCATCTCCTACAATAAAAAGATTATTAAGGGGCTTTGCTAAAAGCCTGATAACGTCATATTGAATTTTGTTAATATCCTGGAATTCATCGATTAAGATATACTGGAATTTGTTCTGCCACAGGGATAGAATGTCCGGTCTTGCGCTTAAGAGCTCGAAGCACAGCACCAGCATGTCATCGAAGTCTATGAGATTGGAATCCGCAAGCTTATTTTCATAAGCATGATATATTTTTTTAAAATTATCATCGGAACAATTTATAGAGTAATAATGCTCCAAATCCAGTCTTTCTCCCTTAACAAGGCTGATTTCTGAAAGGATTTCCTCTGAATATTCCTTTTCATCTTCCACCTCCAGGGCAAGCCTATGGATAATTTCTTTTATAAAGGCATAACGCTGTTCTTCTCTGATAATATTAGAAGCGTTATACCCATAGGCATATTTTAATATGGTAAAGAACACCGAATGAAAAGTTCCAAAGGAAATCCCATGGTGCTTTGACCCGGTTAATCTATGAAATCGATCCTTCATTTCCTCCGCCGCAGCTTTGGTAAAGGTGATAACCAGAATATTAGAAGGATTAGCACCATATTCTTCAATCAGGTGCTGTACCCTTCTGGTGATTACCAGTGTTTTTCCGGAACCGGGCCCTGCAAGTACCATCATGGGCCCGGTGTGGTGTCTGATTGCCGCAAGCTGCGGTGCCGCAAGTTGCGGCTTTATTTCCATAGGCTTATCCCTGCCTTAATTTCTCAATACCAACCTTAATTCTTCGAAGGCTTTCCTCTTTTCCGATGATGTTCATAATCTCATAAGCACCTCCGGGAGTTGACTGCTTGCCGGATACTGCCGTACGAAGAGGCCAGAGTCCTGTACCGTTCTTGATACCTTTTTCCGCAATATAGCCCATAACAACTTTTTCAATGCCTTCCACAGAGTAATCCTCAAGAGCCTCTAAAAGCGGAAGCTGCTCCGTTAATACCTGAAGAGAGATTTCGGAATCCGTCTTCATTTTCTTGTGGGTATACATAGCGGTATCATAATCCGGAAGTTCTTCAAAGAAATCTATCATATCCCTGGCATCCAGTAATGTTTCCATACGGCTCTTAATCAGGTCAGCTATTTTCTTCAGGTCATAGTCCTTCTGAACAACTTCTTTTACATAGGGAAGAATCAGTTCATAGTACTTATCACTATCCATGTTTTTAATGTATTCGCCGTTCATCCATCTTAATTTTGCCATGTCAAAGACTGCCGGAGACTTGTTAATATGCGTGTAATCAAATTCCTTAATCAATTCTTCCAGTGTAAAAAGCTCTTCGTTCGTACCGGAGCTCCATCCAAGAAGGGCAATAAAATTCACGATTGCTTCTGTTACAAAGCCCTGCTCTAATAAATCTTCAAAAGAGGAATGACCGCTTCTTTTTGAGAGTTTCTTATGCTCTTCGTTGGTAATCAGAGGACAATGTACATAGATTGGCTCCTCCCAGCCAAAAGCATGATAAAGCCTGGTGTATTTCGGTGTGGAAGAAAGATACTCATTTCCTCTTACGACATGTGTAATGTCCATCAAATGGTCATCTACTACATTGGCAAAGTTATAAGTAGGATAACCATCGGACTTAATGAGAATCATATCATCAAGCTCTGCGTTTTCTACTGTTATTTCCCCATAAATGGCATCAGTAAATGTTGTGGTTCCTTCTAAAGGAATGTTCTGACGGATTACATAGGGAATTCCTGCTGCCAGATTAGCTTCAATTTCCTCTTTGCTAAGGTGAAGGCAATGCTTATCATACTTAATAATCTCCTTCTCCTCTTCCTCAGAAACCACGCTCTTTAAGGTAGCTAAACGCTCTTTGGTACAAAAACAGTAATATGCCTCTCCTTTTTCAATAAGCTCTCTGGCATATTGGAGATAAATGCCGCTTGCCTGACGCTCACTCTGAACATAAGGACCATAGCCTCCGTCCTTGTCCGGTCCCTCGTCATGAACCAGACCTGTCTTCTTTAATGTGTTATATATGATCTCCGTAGCACCTTCCACAAACCGTTCCTGATCCGTATCTTCAATACGCAGAAGGAAATCTCCTCCTTCATGTTTTGCTATCAGATACTCATAGAGAGCAGTTCTTAAATTTCCTACATGCATTCTCCCTGTAGGGCTTGGTGCAAATCTGGTTCTTACTTTTTTCATCATCATTTCCATTGCATATAGCAGAATATCCGCAAGCTTGTCCAAAAATCTTTATAAGGAGATTTTCATCACAGATATTAATATGCTATGCTGCCACAAATAATAAGGAGTGAAAGAATCTGTATGTGGCAATCCTTTCATATCAAAATTTTCTTCCACCCGTATTCCTTTCATAAATATCAGCGTTACATTTCTGTACTCCTGATATCTGACTGGCTATCATTGAAAGTATATTGTACTGTTAAATATAAAACATGATACTTTTCCTGTCAATAAGAATCCCTCTAAAATCAGTGTAATGTTGCTGTTACTTCATATTAAAGCTTATTAATGTAAGCTGTCTGTATATGTGCTGCCATGGCTTCTTCCTTCATTACACATAATAAATTACAGCTTGTATATAATATAATACCTTGTTTTTCCTGCCTGTACATTATATCATGAACATAAAGCGTTCATGAATTTCATTCATGCTCTTTTGCTCCGGCCGGAAGACGTGTTCATGATCTTTCACTCCGGTCGGAATTCTGGAGCAAGCTCCAAATTCCTCTCTACGTTTTATTATATCATGAACATAAGACGTGTTCATGATCTTTCACTCCGGTCGGAATTTCGGAGCAAGCTCCAAATTCCTCTCTACGTTTTATTATATCATAAAAATCAGAAGGAGTTTAGCCCTTACTATAAAATATGCGGTATTTAATCTCTTACCATAAGCATAAGAGCTAATAAACTCCCTCAAAAAACTACAATGAATTGAGGTGCTCTAAAATTATGTATCAAGCGAATGAGAAACGTTATGAATCCATGTTATACAACCGCTGCGGAAACAGCGGCCTGAGGCTTTCTGCTCTTTCCCTGGGATTATGGCACAATTTCGGCTCCGTAAATATTTACGACAACATGGTTAAGCTGGTTACTACTGCTTTCGACCATGGAATTACACACTTTGACCTGGCTAATAACTATGGCCCGGTTCCAGGTTCCGCAGAAGAGAACTTCGGTAAGATATTAAAAAAGGAATTAAAGCCTTACCGTGATGAGATCATTATCTCCTCCAAAGCAGGCTACTATATGTGGCCAGGACCTTATGGAGACTGGGGCAGCAAGAAGTATCTGGTATCCAGTCTTGACCAGAGCTTAAAGCGTCTTGGGGTGGATTATGTAGATATATTCTACCATCACAGACCGGACCCTGATACTCCATTGGAAGAAACTATGGGAGCCCTTGACCAGATTGTACGCTCCGGTAAAGCCCTCTATGTGGGAATCTCCAATTACAAAGGAGAACAGGCAGAAAAGGCCATCAAGATATTAAAGGAGCTTGGTACTCCGCTTCTCATCCATCAGCCCAGCTACAATATGTTCAACCGTGCCCCTGAAACAGACCTCTTCCCCGTACTTGATACCTGCAAAGTCGGAAGTATTGCATTCTGCCCCCTCGCCCAGGGCCTTTTGACAAATAAGTATTTAGGCGGAATTCCGGAGGATTCCAGAGCTGCTGACCCTAACAGTCCTTTCCTTCGTCCTGATTCAGTTACAGAGGATGCTGTCAGAAAAGTACAGCAATTAGACGTCCTGGCAAAAGAACGCGGACAGAGTATGGCTCAGATGGCACTTGCGTGGGTATTAAGAAAAGCTACTGTTACCACCGCCCTCATAGGGGCAAGTAAGGCATCACAGATTACAGAGAATGTAGAAGCATTAAAGAATCTTGCCTTCTCAGAAGAGGAATTACTAAGAATCGATCAAATATTAAAAGGATAACTTGTAATTAAAATAATATAAGAAGCAGTCTGGTATTCCTTTTATACTTTGGTTCAAAACCGTTGTATGAAAGGAATTCCGGCTGTTCCTTTTGTTATTTTATTTTCCATAAAGCTGCTGTATGTAACTGTTAATATCCATTCCATTAACTCCAGCCTGCTGTATAAACCACTCCAGGTAAAAGACCACAAGAATAATTGACAGAATCAGAACAATAAAGGATGCCCTTGCCCAGTTTTTCTTACTTGCCGGAACTCTTCCTGAAAATGACCAATATAAAAGCATCACAATATATACGATGCTTCCCACTATCGGAATAAACGGAAGTACCATACTGCCCAGCCAATTACCAAAGGATATCGGCTTTTCATTCTCTTTCACTTCATTATTATTCTGATAAACTTCTGCTGTATGAAACTCCTGAAATCCTTGTTCTCTTAAAGATGTTCCGCAATAATCACAAAAGTTTGCATTGGCATTTTCTATTGTTCTCCCACAGGATTTGCATACCATAATTCTACCTTCCTCCCGGACTGCTTATTCCTTCACAGGCTATTAGCCATGCACAGGCTTTCTTCTTCCGCCATTATAGCATAACAAAACTTAAAACAAAAGAACAATCTTGACCATTGAATTTTAATTCCAATATGTTACTATAAATATTAGGTTTAGTTGAGATGGCAAGAGTATAATTTAAACTTATACCTTCCCTTCTCAAATACATAAAAGGAGCAAAAAAATGCGGAATTTACAACAAACAGTAAATGCGATAAAAGAAAATGTGGAAAAGGTTCTGGTAGGAAAATCTGCTGTCATAGATCTTGTAATGACATCTCTTTTAGCAAACGGACATGTGCTTCTTGAAGATGTTCCGGGCACCGGAAAGACTGTACTTGCCAAGTCTCTGGCGAAATCCCTGGAGGCGGATTTTAAACGTATCCAATTTACGCCGGACCTCCTTCCTTCCGACATTACAGGTATCAATTACTATAATCAAAAAGAAGGTGAATTTGTTTTTCGCGAAGGTCCTGTTCTTACTAATATTCTGTTAGCCGATGAAATTAACAGGGCAACGCCCAGAACCCAGTCCAGCCTTTTGGAATGTATGGAAGAAAGGCAGCTTACGATAGACGGAAAGACCTATATTTTAAAGAAACCTTTTTTGGTTATCGCAACACAGAATCCGGTTGAAACAGCCGGTACCTTTCCTTTGCCGGAAGCACAGCTTGACAGGTTTCTGATGCAGCTCTCCATGGGTTTTCCCTCTTTATCAGAGGAAGTATTTTTAATGAATCGTTTTATAAAAGCCTCTCCTCTTGAGAATCTTACGTCTGTCTGCGGCAAAGAAGAGCTGCTTAAGATGCAGGAAGAAATTAAGGATATTTTTGTACATCCTTCCCTTATGGAATATATGGTGTCCATCGTGCAAAAAACAAGGAGCCACGAAGATATCATACTTGGTGTAAGCCCCAGAGGAAGTCTGTCCTTTTTAAGGGCAGTTCAGGCTTATAGTGCCATAAAAGGATACCAATATGTCATTCCGGAGCACATCCGTTATATTGCTCCCTTTGTACTTTCCCACCGTTTGGTTTTAAAGACTTCCTTTCAGAAGATTGAGGCATCGCGTGAAGTCCTGTCCCACATCTTAGAGGAAATTCCCGTACCTACTGAAAATTTCACAGGGAGGTAGTCTATGGGCCTTATTGCTGCTGTTCTGGGGGCATATTTTTTATATTTCCTTCAGAAATTCCTGTACCGGCATTGGTGGAATAAAAACCTTACTGTCGAACTGAAAGTCAATAAAAATACTGCTGTTGAAGGAAATTATCTTCTCCTTCTGGAAACCATTACAAATCGTAAGTTACTGCCCCTCCCCATATTAAAGGTCAAGTTCAGGACCTCAAAGTATCTGGAGTTTCCAGGAATGGAAAATGCCTCCGTAACAGATAATTACTATCGAAGTGATATCCTTTCTCTTATGATGTATCAAAAAGTTACGAGGTCACTTCCCTTTCGCTGCGGACACAGAGGGTATTATACCGTAGACCGGGCTGATATTGTCTGCTCCGACCTATTTCTGGCTTCAGAAATGGTTATGGATTGTTCCCAGAATATCTCCTTTTATGTTTATCCAAAAACAGTTAATACACCGGCATTTCAGCAGGTATTTAAGACCTTGTCCGGTGCAGTTCTTACAAAACGCTTTACTAATGAGGACCCTTTTGAATTCAGAAGTATCAGAGAATACCAGACCTACGATTCACTGAAATCTATTAACTGGAAGGCTTCATCCAAAACAGGAGAATTAAAAGTAAATTCATATAACTATACTTCTTCCTTCCAGGTAAAGCTTTTGCTGAATATGGAAAGGGAAACTGCCTTAAGACAAGAGGATTTGGAGGAAGAAAGCATACGCCTTGTAAGCACTCTATCCGAAAGCTTTCTTGCCCAGGGTATCCCGGTATCCCTTCTGACAAACTGTAAAAACATCTATGGAGACATAAAGGAAGCTATACAGGCAGGCTCCGGTATCCGTCATCTGGATTCCATCAATAAAGCCCTAAGCCTTTTGGATACCGGGCATCCTTCTCCCCCCTTTGTCCCCTATATGGAGAGTGAATACAAAGCGGGTATGAATGAATATCTTATTTTTCTTTCTACTTATCAGAAAGAAGATTTTCAGGAACTCTTATGCCATATGCTGAATACGAAAGTAGAATTCTTTTGGATTCTCCCTGTTAACAAGGATATTACAGCCGCTGTAAGAGAAGAATTAAAATCCAGAACTATTGTCTGGGACAGCAGTTTAAGCTAATTTTAGATTGCAAATAAATATATTATGCCAAGGCTGTAAACCTCTCATTAAGCGTTGTGCTGACCTTGGCGGCGAAATGCGCGGAAAGAGTGAAAGATAAATCTTTCACTCCCCCTTAATTTTGTAAACGTGCATTAGCACACCTGAAAAGTGCATTAGCACACATAAGGCGTGCTAATGAGTACACAGATGGGAGCCCAATATGGATTATAGAATCTATCGGATAGCAATTGACCTTATCAACTTAATGCTTGGTTTTTTAGCGGTATATGCTATCATGTTTACAATAATGCTGCTAACCCATAATGCAGAATCATCCTTTTTACTCTTTCTCCTATCCTTCTCCGGTATCTTACTTTCCTATTGTATGCGACAGTTTTTAAAGCATATATGGAGCTTTTTACTTTTGCATGTTTTACTTCTTGCCGCTCTTTTCTTTCTGGTTCCGTCATATGCCGGAAAGATTTTATGTATAGCCTATATGACTTGCACTACGATTTTCCACCTGGTAAAACGCCTGAGTGAGGAGGAGCTGAGACGAAGAAACACCAATTCTTCTTTATTATTAGTTATGCTGCTGATCTATATTGTAAATTTCCAGCTTCACCTCACTGGTTTAACTCCTGTGCTTTTTAAGTTGGCCGTTGCGTTTATCCTGCTATTCCTAATCAACAGCTATCTTATAAATTTTGAACATTATTTTAGTCTGCAGCAGGAAACCAGCAATATACCTCTTAAACAGATAAAGACTGTGAACCATACAATAATCGTATTCTTTCTGGGGCTGGCCTTAACCAGTATGCTGGCCTTTACCAGACTCCCCATAAGAGAATTTCTTCTTTCGCTGAAAAATGGATTATTGATAGCAATAAGAGCATTCTTTTCGTTATTTCCTAACCACTCCACCAATATAACTGAAATTCCCCAAAAGGCAGCAGAATCCCCTGTTACACAGCCATTTCAACTGCCGGAAGCCGCCAAGCCTTCTCCTGTCTGGCAGTTTATTCAGAATCTTATAACGAATATTCTTATCGTTGCACTTATTGTTGCCGCTATCGCACTTCTCTGCTTTGCCATCTATAAATTTTATCAGGCTTTCTATAAAGAAAAGAGGAGCTTTTTTAAAGACAGTACCGAGTTTATTTCTCCTTTTGAAAAAAAGGAAAATAGAATTAAAGAATCATCTGTGACAGGGAAAAGAGGTTTTATGTCTCTTTGGAAGCAAACAAATAGTGACAAGATACGTAAAATATTCTACAAGGCTGTCCTGTCAAAAAAAGAGAAGCTGCCTGCTCCCTCATCTACACCTGTAGAATTATCCCAATATATCCTTTCCAGTCACTCTTCTGATGACAAAGAGAAGGATGAAAAATCCAAAAATCTGGCTTATTACTATGAGAAAGCAAGATACTATAATGAAGACTGCAGCAAAGAAGAAGTGGATGCATTTAAGCGCTTACTCCGTTAAAGCAAATCTGTTTATGTTTAGAATTAAAATTACAATAGGAGGTCAAATCCTATCAGTAAAGCACCTGAACTATTAATCAATATGAGGCAGTAGAGTATATGACATGGTCAGATTAATTACGGTTAATCCAAAATTCATATGTTCTGCTGCTTCAATAAAACGGATAGACTCTAAGGTAAATAAGCTCCAAATGGTTATTTACTTCCTTACTTCCGAATTATAGTGTACAATTCAACTATAATTCTTCTAATATACATTCCTTGTGTAGTTAATCTGAAACACTTTCTAAAATAACTCTTTCTAATAAACCTTTGTATAAAGATAGATATAGTATCTGAAAAGTATTGTGCTTAAAGGAGAACAGAAAACATCATTCGTAATAGTATTTGAAATAGTGATAGTAATGCTATAAAGTAAGAAACAGCTGAAAATCTATCATACTAAGTAATAGAATAAATAAACTCCCTTGCTTTTTTGTATAGGTAAAATAGTCCATAGGCAAGTGGTTTAATGAGAAGAAAGAATCACTTTTAACAAGATCCTTATGGGCATTCTCTCTCATACATATTTCACCGTGATACATATTCCGTCGTTATATACTTTCCATCGTTATATGCTTTCCATCGTTTACATATATCACCGCTGATATCGAAGAACATTCCTATATCCCTTCCTCACATTCTCCCCCTCTATCAGATTGCTTGATATCGGCGCTTCTATCGGACCGTACAGAGTTCTATACAACAAAAAAAGAAGCTGTATCACAGCTCCTTTCCACGTTTCTTATATCTTCAAAACTACACACTTTTTTTGATTTCATCTAATTCTAGGTCAAGCCCTCGACCTATTAGTATTAGTCAGCTGCATGCATTACTGCACTTCCACCTCTAACCTATCCACCTGGTAGTCTTCCAGGGGTCTTACTAGCTTTCGCTATGGGATATCTCATCTTGAGGGGGGCTTCACGCTTAGATGCCTTCAGCGTTTATCCCGTCCCGACTTG